>DATHLL010000357.1:0-5830 GCA_035488195.1 Candidatus Elarobacter sp.
GCCCGCGAACGGTTATAGCGACGGTGCGAGCGGTGGGCGGCGCGTGCCGGTGCGGGTGAGCTGCTCGAAGGCGTGCGCGAACTGCAAGAGGCCGAATTCGTCGCGGTAGCGGCCGACGATCTGCACGCCGACCGGTAAGCCGTCCGGCGTGAAGCCACACGGGACCGAGATCGCGGGATGGCCGGTGACGGTGATCCGGGAGCACGAGCGCATCCAGTCGAGATAGCTTTTCATCGGCGTGCCGGCGATCTCGGCCGGGTACGGCTGGTCGACCGGGAACGGCGCGACTTGGTTCACCGGGGCGACGATGAACGAGTAGCGCTCCATGAACGCGTGCATCCGCGCGAAGAGCTGCGTGCGCAGCATCTGCGCGCGGCCCAGGTCCGTCACGGTCAGCCGCCGGCCGTACGCGATGTTCCAGACGATCGTGTCCTTCAGCATCCCGCGGTGCTCGTCGAGCAGCGGGCCGAAGCCGTTCGCGAACAGCACCCCGCGCAGCGTCTGGAACACCTCGTCGGCGCCGCTCAGATCCGGCGAGACGTCGTCGATCTCGCAGCCGAGCTCCACGAACGCCCCGCGCCGCGAGGCGATCGCGTTGCTGACGGCCGGTTCGACCGGCAGACCGTCGAGATCGGCGCTCCACGCGATCCGGGTTCCGGTGAAGTCGCGCGCGAGCGGTGCGCGGAAGCGCGCGCCGTCCTCCGGCAGTGAGAGCGGATCGCGCGGGTCGGGTCCCGCCAGCACGCTCAGGTACAGCGCGAGGTCCTCGACCGTGCGCGCCATCGGGCCGGCGACCGCGAGCGTCTCGAACGCGTCTTCCGACGGCCACTGCGCGACGCGGCCGGTCGACGGGCGCAGCCCGACGACGTTGCAGAAGTTCGCGGGGTTCCGCAGCGAGCCGCCGAGGTCGCTGCCGTCGGCGAGCGCGACCATCCCGCACGCGAGCGCGACCGCCGCGCCGCCGCTGCTTCCGCCGCACGTCTTGCCGAAATCGTACGGGTTGCGCGTCGCGCCGAACACCGGGTTGAACGTCTGCGAGCCCGCGCCGAACTCCGGCATGTTCGTCTTCCCGAGCGTGATCGCACCCGCGCCGCGCTGCCGCGCGACGACCGAGCTGTCGACGTCCGGCACGAAATCGCGGAAGATCGGCGACCCGAACGTCGTGCGCATCCCGCGCGTGAGGAACGCGTCCTTGTGCGCGACCGGCAGCCCGTGCAGCAGACCGAGCGCTTCCCCGGACGCCTGCGCGCGGTCGGCGCGCCGCGCCGCCTCGAGCGCGCGCTCCGCGTCGAGCGTGACGATTGCGTTCACCTCCGGGTTCACGCGCGCGATCCGCTCGAGATGCGCGGTCGTGACCTCGACAGCGCTCAGCTCACCGGAGCGCATCCGGCGCGCGAGCTCGGCCGCGGAGAGAAAGCAGATATCGTCCGCCATCGTGCAAACCTGTACGCTTCGGACGTGATTCTCGCCATACTCTCACCAAATCATAGGGCTTACGTCCTAGGACCCGTATCCTTCGGTCGTGAGGAAGACATAGTATCTGCATGGCCGATCCACTGCCGTCGGACCGGGGCGGGGCAGCACAGCGCCGGCGCCTGTTCGACGCACTCGACGAGGGTGTGATCGTCCAAGACGCCGACGGGGCCGTCCGCGACTGGAACGCCGCCGCCGCACGCCTCCTCGCGCTCGCGCCCGAGGAGATCCGCGGGCGCGCGCCGCTCCCGCCCGACTGGCACGCGGTCCCCGAGACGCCGGGCGTCCTGTTCGACGCGCGCGACCCCGTCCGCTCGATGCTGCAGCGCGCGCTCGAGCTCGGCGGCGTCACGCTCGCCGTCCATCCCCCGTCGCAGCCGGCGCGCTGGATCGCGATCTCGAGCCACGTCGTGCGCGGCGACGACGACGAGAGCGGCCGCGACACGATCGTCTCGACGATGACCGACGTCACCGCACAGCGCGACGCCGAGCGGCAGAACGCGCGCTACCGCGAGATCATCGAGACGCTCGACGCGTCGTACCGCATCCTCGAAGAGAGCCCGATCGGGATGTGCAGCGTCGACCTCGACGGCAACGTGCTGCGCAGCAACATGGCGTTCCTCGCGCTCGGCGGCGTCGAGACGACCTCGATCCTCGCGCTCGTCCCCGACGAGGACCGCGCGACGCTGCGCCACGCCTTCGCGCGGCTGATGGAAGGCCGCACGCCGTCGGTGCGGATCGAGACGCGCGTCCGCCGCCCGACCGGCGGCGAGACGTGGTGCGAGATCACCGCGGTCGCGATGCGCCAGGGACTGCCCGACGCCGCGATCCTGCTGCTGATCAACGACGTCACCGAACGCCGCCGCCGCGAGGTGCGGCTGCGGCAGCTCGCCGAGCGCGACCCGCTCACCGGGCTGCACAACCGGCGCAGCTTCCTGCACGCGCTGCGCGAGCGGCTCACCGCGCTCGACCGCGCGCCGCGGCGCGCCGGCGGCGACTGGGCGCTGCTGGTGATCGATCTCGACGGCTTCAAAGAGGTGAACGACACGTGCGGGCACGCGAGCGGCGACGCCGTGCTGGTCGCGGTCGCCGACGCGATCCGCGGGCGCACCCGGCTCGACGACGTCGTCGGCCGGCTCGGCGGCGACGAGTTCGCGGTGCTGTTCCGCTCGGACGTCTCCGAAGCGGCGGCGGTCGGCGAGCAGATCATCGCGCGGATCGTGCGCGCGGCGCGCTCGGTCGAAGGCGCGCCGCCGGTCACCGCGAGCATCGGGATCGCGCGCCTGCGCCGCGGGGCGCGGATCGAGGAGACGCTGGACGCCGCCGACCGCGCGATGTACCGCGCGAAGCGCGCCGGGAAGGCGCGCGTCGTCGAAGCCGCGCTATAGCGGCCGGCGCGGTGCGCCGCCCGGCTCGGTGCGCACGATCGTCCCGTCGGCGAACCGCACGGCGTCGACGCTGCAGACGATCCGCGCGGGCGGTCCGGCCTCGCTCAGCTCGGCCAGGTTGACGCGGTCGAGCGTCTGACCCGGATCGAGCTTCGCCTGCGCGATGTTGGTGCGGAACGCGTTGACGTCGCCGAACGCGTCGTAGAACGTGAACCTGATCCGCACCGCGCCGATCGCGCGGTCGCCGGTGTTCGTCACGCGCAGCGCGTGGTGGACGAGCGTCAGGCCGTCGGTCCCGCGGCCGTCGGAGAAGCACCCGTCGATGCGGACCGCGCCGGGCTGCGAGGCGACCTCGGTCGGGATCGGGTGCGCGGGTGAGAGGTGCAGCACGTCGCCCGGCGAGGCGGGGGTCGCGGCGACGCGGTCGGCGGCGGTCGCGACGCCCCCGGCGGCGAGCAGCGCCGCGAACGCGATGACGGCTGAGGACAACGAGCGCACGAGGGACCTCCGTGACGGGGGTGGCTGCCCGGAAAACGGACCGCGGCGGCGGTTCGTCGCGTGAAGGAGTCACCTGGAACCGAGGCCGATCTAGCGCCCATGCGCCTGAAAGCTTTCCTCGCGCTCGCCCTGCTGCTGCTCGCAGCGGCGTCGGGGGCCGGCGCGCAATCCACCTCGCGCGACGCGACGCGCGAAGAGCTTCGCTCCGTCCTGACCAGCGCCGGACAGCGCTCCGACGTGAACGTGGCCTTCCGCCAGAGCACGAAGAACCCGTACAACTTCGTCGGTTCGATGACCAGCGGGATGCGGAACGCGGAGTCGCTCGAGATCGTCATCAGCGTCACGCCGAGCGACACGATCGGCTTCCGGGTGTATCCGCACTACCGCGGCGGGTACATCAACCTCGGGCGAGCCAAAGACATGAACGGGTTGATGCGCAAGCTGCTCTACCTGAGCGACCAGAATTTCCTCTTCTGGGGTGCCGACGACACCGGCGACGTGTTCTCGGGATACACCGTGACGCTCGAGTCCGGGTTCCCGCAGGACGCGATCGTGGTGGTGCTGCGCAGCATCCGCAACACCGACAAGTTCGTCGGGCAGATGCGGCCGTTCATCGACGGAACGGTGGGCGTGTGAGGCGATCCCTCCGGCGCGCGGGCGCCGCGCTCGCGCTGGCCGCCGCCGCGGCCGCGGCGAGCGCGCCCGGGCTCGCGCAGACGCCGCCGGACACGCGCCCGCCGTGCGAGCGCGTGCTGGTCGCGATGGACGACAACGTCGACTCGGCGCACGCGAAGTCCGGCGACTCGTTCAAGTTCCGGCTCGTCGACGACGCGGTCACGCCGGAAGGGATCAAGCTGCCGAGCGGGACGCTCGGCTACGGCGTCGTCGCGATCTCCGCGCACGCCGACAAGGGCGGGCGCGGCGGCTATCTCGCGATCGAGACGCGCTTCTTCGTCACGCCCGACGGCAAGCACGTCCCCGCGATCATCGACCGCGCGAACGACAACGCGGCGAGCGCGGTCGGCGCGAGCGCGAACGCGCCCGGCGTGCTGGGGCTGATCCCGATCGTCGGCTACGCGGTCGGCGGCTACGACGCGATGCACCACGGCCGCGACGCGACGATCCCGCGCGGCACGCGCGTCGGCGTCCTGATCGGCGACGACGCCGCGCTCGGCGCGTGCCGTCCGCTCGCCGCCGGCGAGTCCCCGCCGCCGATGCCGACCGTCGCTCCGTCGGCTATGCCGGCGCCTGCGGCTTCGCCCGCGCCCGGAACGTCGGCCGCGCCGGTCACCGCCCCGGCGGGGATTCCGACGCCGCCGATGCCGGCAGCGTCGACGGCGCCGACCGCGTCACCGACCGTGCGGCCGTAGCGCCGTCAGGCCGGCTCGACGTCCCGGTAGAAACATTCGCCGCAGACTTGCAGGTAGCGCGTGTCGCCTTCGATCGCGATCTGCTCGCCGGTGGTGATGCGGTTGCCCGCGTCGTCGATGCGCACGTTCATCGTCGCCTTCCGGCCGCACGAGCAGATCGTCTTGATCTCCTCGATGCTGTCGGCGAGCGTCAGCAGGTAGACCGCGCCGGGAAACGGCTCGCCGAGGAAATCGCTCCGGATACCGTAGCAGATCACCGGGACGCCGGTGACGTGCGCGATGCGGTGGAGCTGCCGGACTTGGTCGGGCGTGAGGAACTGCGCCTCGTCGACGAGGACGCACGAGATGTTCTCCGCGTCGGCGAGATGGCGGACGAAGTCGACGCTCGCGTCGTAGGTCAGCGACTTGCGGCGCGGCCCGAGGCGCGAGGTCACGTAGCCGACCTCGTACCGGTTGTCGATCTCGGCGGTGAAGATCACCACCTTGCGGCCGTGCTCCTCGTAGTTGTGCGCGACCTGGAGGAGCGCGATCGACTTGCCCGCGTTCATCGCGGAGTACCGGTAGTAGAGCTTCGCCATCGTCTGCCGCCCGGTTCGCGGGACGGCGGCCGGTTCCGCTGCCCCCGCTAGGCCGCCAGGAGGAGCTGGACGTCTCCGAACTCGTGCCAGAGGTAGCCGGTCTCGATCGCGTGCGCGTAGGCCTCGTCGAGGAGCGGCGCGCCGGCGAATGCGCGCAGCATGTCGAGATGGCTCGCCTCGGGCTCGTGGAAGCCGGTCAGCAGCCCGTCCGCGAGCGTGACGCCGCGCTCGGGCGTGACGACGAGATCCGTCCAGCCGCGCGAGGCGATCGCCTCGCAGCCCGCCGCCGCCGACTCGAGCGCGCGCACGACGGTCGTCCCGACCGCGACCACGCGCCCGCCGCGCCGGCGCGTCGCGTTGACCGCGGCCGCCGTGCGCGCGGGCACGTCGTACCATTCGCTGGAAGGGCGTTCGCGGCGTTCGGGACTCGACACGCCGGTGTGCAGCGTGATGCTCGCGACGCGAACCCCCGCCGCGTGCAGATCGTCGAGCACACGCCGCGTGAACGGGCGGCCGGCCGACG
>DATHLL010000358.1:0-2037 GCA_035488195.1 Candidatus Elarobacter sp.
GCGTTCGTCCTCGGCGATCTCTCGCGCCTCGCGAACGAGAGCGGCACGCACGTCGCGTACGGCAAGGTGACGCCGGAGACGCTCGCCGAGCTGGTCGCGCTCACCGCTTCGAACGCGATCAACTCGAAAGCCGCGAAACAGGTCCTCGAGACGCTGTGGAGCGAGGGCGGTTCGGCGAAGAGCATCGTCGAGCGCGAAGGTCTCGGGCAGGTGAGCGACCGCGGCGCCGTCGAGGCGATCGTCGCCGAGGTGCTCGCCGCGAACCCCGACGCCGTCACCAGCTACAAAGCCGGCAAGACGAACGTCCTCGGCTTCCTCACCGGCGCGGTGATGAAGCAGTCGCGCGGCAAAGCGAACCCGGCGCTCGCGCAAGAGCTGCTGAAGGAGAAGCTCGGGAGCTGAGCGCGATGCCCGCTTCGCGCGCACTCGCGCACGGAACGCTCGTCGTCGCGGCGTTCGCCGCGGCCGGTTGCGGCGGCGTGAGCTCGTCCCCGTACATCTGTCCGGAGACGCCGGCCGCCGTCGTCGCCTCAGGTGCGCTCGTCTCGCCGGCGAACGGCACGACCGGCGTCTCGCCGTCCGTCGGCCGGATCACGTTCACCGTCAGCTCGCCCGATCTGCAAGGCACGGCACCGGGCACCGTCGTCGCGCTGACGCCGCGCGGCGGCGGCTCGCCGGTCCAACAGCCCGACAGCGTGATAACGACGAACGGCGTCTCGAGCTCGGTCATCCCGCCGCTGCGGGCCGCCACGACGTACGGCGTCACGATCACGTCGACGCCCACCCTGCCCGGCGGCTGTTCGGGCTTGGTGACCGCCGCGCTCGGCTCGTTCACGACGCAGTAGCGAGCATGACCGCGCGGTGGATCTCCGTCGGAGCGGCAATGGGTCTCTTCACCGTGCTCGGTATTGCGCACGGCGCGGCGGCCGCGCCGAAGGCATTCTCGACGGATGGGGAGGCGACGGTCTATCTGCGCGGTGACGTTCGAGGCGACTTCGAGCTCGTCTACGACGCGCGGATGCGCGTGATGCCGGCGAACGCGTCGTGGTCGGTGGTGAACGTCTCGCTACTCGGCGGACCACCCCCGAGCGACGCCGTCGCGATCGGCATCTTTCCGAGCGCCGGGCGTGTCCACGTGTTCACTTCGTTCACGCAGCGGTCGAAGACCATCTTTCGCGATACCGGCGTCGTCTGCGAGCCGCGCTGCCGCATCGCGCTGCGCGGAAGCGCGTCGGGATTCACCGCTTCGGCCGGCGGGCGCGTCGTCGGAAGCTGGCCGCGTTTCGCCCTGCGCATGGCGGCGCCGGCCGTTCAGCTCAACGCAGAGACGAGCGCGCCGGGCGACCGTTTGCAGGCAACGCTGAGCCGGGTTCGAACGACGGTGCGCGGCCGCCCGCTCTCGCCGCCGGCGTGCGCGTTCACGACCCGCGGCATCGAGGTGCGCTCGATGCCGGGCGGCGCGCTCCAGTACGCGGGAGCGTACCGAGACGACGCTCGCACGGCGTACTTCTCGCTCGCGGAACCGCTCGTCGCGAAAGAGTCGTGCGCCGGGGTCTAGTGGCGGACGCGGTGCCGAGCTAGCCGAGGACGAACGTGCAGTCGGACGCGACATCGCTGACGCGTGCTCCTCGTGGCGCAGCGAGACGCCTACGCCCGTGACCGTGAGTAGGCGGTCCTTGCCGGAAAGCCGCCACAGCGCGGCGTCTTCGTCGGCGATCGCGTGCGCGTGCCCGGTGACTTCGCCGTACGCGAGCACCACGCGGCCCTCGTCGCGCGGCTCGAGCGAGCGCTCTCGCAGATCGTCGCGCTGGTCGTCGACCCGGACGATCAGGACATCACCCCTGGCGGTACATCATCCCGCTGCATCGTTCGCACGCTCGGGCGAGCGTCCCTCGACGGGACGGAGGCGGCGCCGCCGAAGGCGAAGCGAGGCCGGTCGTGGGCGCGTTGATCGACGAGCGGGGGCTGGAGGTCCTCGACTTCCAGCGGATTCGGGAGCGGTATGCGGGGCAGACGCATGCGCCGCGCTCGTACGCC
>DATHLL010000359.1:0-2089 GCA_035488195.1 Candidatus Elarobacter sp.
AACATGCTGCCGGCGACGTTCGCCGAGCTGTGCCGGCGCCACGCGAACGTCGCGGGGATCAAGGAGTCGACCGGCGATCTCAACCAGTTCACGACGATCCTGCGCGACCGCGCGCGCCCCGACGTGACGTTCTGGGCGGGCGACGACTACATCTTCCTGCCCTCGCTCGCGGTCGGCGGCTACGGCGTGATCTCGGTCGCCGGGCACCTCGTCTCGCGCGAGCTGCGCGCCATGGCCGACGCGTTCGACGCGGGCGACGTCGACACGGCGGCGCGCATCCACCAGGATCTCTCGCCGCTGATCGCGGCGCTGTTCGCAACGACGAACCCGATCCCGGTGAAGTGGGCGATGGGGACGTTCGGTTTCAGTGTCGGCACGTGCCGCTCGCCGCTCGGCGCGATGCCGGCGGAGCTGCAGAAGACCTTGGAGCCGCTGATCGCTCCGTATCGTCCGTAGTGGTGGATTCACCGTCGGTGAATCCTTCGGGTCCCGGCTTCGGCGGAGCCGCCGCGTCCATCGCGATTCTCGGTTGTCGCGTGGACGCGATCGGGCGAGAGGAAGCGGTCGAGCGGATCGCGGCACTCGCGAACGCGACCGGCGCTTCGGCCGCGGGCGCAGATGGCGCGCGCGGTGACGGGGTCGTCGTGACGCTCGGCGTCGAGATGGTGATGGAAGCACGGCGCAACCCGGCGTTCCGGGACGTCGTCAACCATGCGGCGGTCGTCACCTGCGACACGATCGGGCTTCTGGCGGCCTCGCACCTGCGCGGCGGACCGCTGCGCGAGCGCGTCACCGGCGTGGAGCTCGTCGGCGATCTCGCCGCGCGCTCCGCCTCGCGCGGCGACGTGCGGCTGTATCTGCTCGGCGGCGCCCGTGACACCGCGCAACGCGCGGCCGACGCGCTTCGCGCCCGCTATCCCGGCGCTATCATCGACGGTGCACGCGACGGCTATTTTCGCGAAGACGAGAACGACGCCGTCGCCGCGGCGATTCGCGCGAGCGGCGCGAACGTGCTGCTCGCCGGGCTCGGATTTCCGAAGCAAGAGCTGTGGCTGGCGCGGCATCTCGCGGCGACCGGGTGCGGCGTCGGGATCGGGATCGGCGGCTCGCTCGACGTGTACGCGGGGAACGTCGCGCGCGCGCCGGCGTTCTTCCAGCGCACCGGGCTCGAGTGGGCGTACCGGCTGGCGAAGGAGCCGCGCCGCTGGCGCCGCCAGCTCGCGCTTCCCCGCTTCGCGCTCGCCGCGTTCGGCGAGGCGTTGACCCAGCGCAAACGGGGGAACACACCGAGCAACCCATGAGAGCGATGATCCTAGCGGGCGGTATGAGCACGCGCCTCTACCCCCTGACCAAACAGGTCCCGAAGCCGATCGTCCCCGTCGCGGGCGAGCCGATCAGCGGCCATGTGATGCGCTGGCTCGCGTCGCACGGCTACGACGAGGTCGCGATCAACGTGTTCTACCTCGCCGAGCTCGTCGAGCAGACGTTCGCCGACGGCAGCCGCTTCGGCGTGAAGCTGCACTACCTGCGCGAGCCCGAGCTGACCGGAAGCGCGGGCGGCTTGAAGCAGATGGAGGGCTGGTTCGACTCGACGTTCGTCGTCGTCGGCTGCGACGATCTGACGAACGCCGATCTCGCTTCGCTGGTGCGCTTCCACAAAGAGCGCGGCGCGCTCGCGACGATCGGGCTCGTCGAAGCGGAAGAAGTCGACCAGTACGGCGTCGTCATTCTGGACGAGGAAGGCCGCATCACCGGCTTCCAGGAGAAGCCCGCGAAAGGCACCGAGAAGTCGAAGCTCGCGAACACCGGGATCTACGTGTTCGAGCCGGCGATCTTCGAGCGCATACCCGCGAACACGTTCTACGACTTCGGCAAGCAGGTGTTCCCGGAGCTGCTGCGCGACGGCTTGCCGTTCTACGGGATGAAGCTCGAGGGCGCGTACTGGCGGGACATCGGCACGCCCGACGAATACCGCCGCGCGACCGAAGACGTGCTCTACGGGCGTGTCACGATCGCGGGAGCGCGCGCGACCGGGGTGCCGGCGAGCGCGACGGTCGCGAGCGGCGCGCGCATCGAGGACCCGGTGCGC
>DATHLL010000360.1:0-4291 GCA_035488195.1 Candidatus Elarobacter sp.
AGATCAGGTAGGCGATTCCGACGATCGTCGCTGCGCGCGGTGAGGCGCCGCAGGCGCGGGCGAAGGCGCAGATCGCGAACGATGCGGCGGCGATGGCGAGGACCTGCACGATCAGCAGCGTCTCGGCGTACGGGAACGCCGCCATCAGCGGGACCAGCGCTAGCAAGATCCACGAGTCGTGGACTTGGAGGTGCGGGCGGTACTCGGCGCCGTTCCAGGAACCGCGGCCGTGCGCTTCGCCGGTGAGGAATTGGACGAACGTTCCCGTGTCGGCACCGTAGCGCAGAGCGTAGAGTTTGTTCAGATCGAGCACGATGTAGACCAGCGCGAAGACGATCGCGGCGATGACGACGGCGCGGGTTGGTCTCGCACTCCGCATCAGGGCTCCGATGCGACCGTGGTTCCGCGGGCGTTCAGCGTTTCGCCGACGATCGCGCGCAAGCGTTCGATGAAGCGCTCGGGGCGGAAGCGTTCGGCGTGTGCGCGCAGCTCCGTGGGGTCGTAAGCGGTCGGGTCGAACGTGCGGAGTACGTTCGCGAGCGATTCGGGGGTCGGGTCGTGGAAGAACGTGCCGGTTTCGCCGGCGACGATCGTTTCGAGCGCGCCGCCGGCGGCATAGGCGATCGTGGGGCGACCGGCGGCTGCGGCCTCGAGCGGGACGAGGCCGAAGTCTTCTTCGCCCGGGAGGATCGCGGCGCGGGCGTTGCCGACGATTGCGTTGCGGGTTGCGTCGTCGACGGTGCCGTGGAAGGTCGTGTTCGTTGCGGCGGCGAGCGTTTTCAGGCGGCGTTCGTCGGGGCCGGTACCGATGATGTGGAGCGGGACGTCGGCAAGGGCGCAGGCGGCGATCGCGAGGTCGATGCGTTTGTAGGGGAGCAGGCGCGAGACGACGGCGTAGTAGTCGCCCGCGCCGGGGCCGATCGTGAAGGTGTCGACGTCGACGGGGCAGGGGAGCACGTCGGCTTCACGGGCGTACCAGCGGCGGATGCGGTCGGCGACGTTGCGCGAGTTGGCGATGAAGCGCGTCGGGCGTTGCGCGGCGCGCACGTCCCAGTCGGCGAGGCGGCGGATCAGCGGGCGCGCGAGCGCGCCCGGGCCGAAGCCGCCGACGTAGCGCGCCTCGTCGAACACGAAGCGTGAGACCGTGTTGATGTAGCAGACGTGCGTCGCGCCGGGGCGCGCGATCACGCCTTTCGCCCAGGCGGTGGTCGAGGAGACGATCAGGTCGTATGCGCTCAGGTCGAGCGACTCGATCGCGCGCGGGTAGAGCGGTGCGTAGGCGCGGAAAAGCGTGTCGCGGAGCGGGAAATGCTGCAGGAAGCTCGTGTGGACGCGGTTCGGCGGGATGAGGTCGCCGACGGCGCTCGCGTCGTAGAGCGTCGTGTAGATCGGGGCTTCGGGCCACGCGGTCGCGAAATGCGCGAAGACGCGCTCCGCGCCGCCGCGCTGGTTCAGGTAGTCGTGGACGAGAGCGGTCTTCACGGGTCCCGGCGCAGGTTCGCTGCGGCGGGCGGACGTTCAGCTACCGGAGTTCCTCGGGACGATCAGCGCGACGTCGAACCGCTGGAAGTACTTCTTCGCGACCCGGCGCACGTCGGCGGCGGTCACGCGCGCGATCGCGGCGCGCACGCTCTCGGTCGCGTCCGGGTCGAGACCCAGCGAGACCGCGTTGCCGATCGCGCCGGCACGCTGGTCGAGGCTCACCGACTCCAGCGCCCACTCGCCGCGCGCCGTCTCCTTGAAGCGCGCGAGCACCGAGGCGTCCAGCGGCTTCGATGCGGCCGTCTTCAGCACGGTGTCGACCGCGGCCAGGCCGATCGCGGGATCGAGACGCACGCCGTTGATCCAGAACACGAGCTGCGCCGGCGCCGCGTCGTAGCCGTAGAACGCGCCGCCCGCACGCAGTTCGGCGGGGACCGTCGTCGCCGTGGGGCGCTGCAACACGCTCGTCATCAGCGAGCGCACGACCAGCGCCGCCGCGAAGTCGGGGTCGCCGAGCGGCGGCGCGGCGAACCCGAACACCACGTACGGGGCGCCGACGTCGCGCTGGGTCACGATCCGCTTCGGCTGCGCGCCGAACGGGCGCGTCTGCAGCTTCTCCTCGGGCGCCGTGCCGTCGGCGAGCGCCGCGATCAGCGCGCGGCTCGCACCGTCGGAGGCGGGGCCCGTGTTGCCGACCTCGGCGACGGCCGCGCCGCCGCGCAGGTACCAGCGGTCGTGGAACGCCTTCAGGTCGGCGGGGCCGAAGCCGGCGATCGTCGACCGGTTGCCGAGCTCGGCCTGACCCGCCGGGCCGCGGTAGTACGAGGCGCGCAGCATCGAGCGGCCGACCAGCCGCGGGTCGTCCTCGTCGTCGGAGATCCGTTCGCCGAGCGCCGCGCGCGCCGCGTTCAGCGTCGCGGGCTCGTACGACGGTGAGGCCAAGACGCGAGCGATGAGCGGCGCGGCGGCCGCGACGCCCTCCGGCGTCCCCTCGAGATAGAAGCGGACGGTCTGCGCGCTGACGGCGTACGAGAGCGAGCCGCCGCGCGCGTCGACCGCGTCGATCAGCGGGATCGGCGCGCCGCCGCGCGATCCCTCGACCGGACTGCGCAGGATCGTCTCCGCGACGAGCGCCGCCAAGCCGTTCTGCGCCGTCGTCTGGCGATCGAGACCGGCGCGCACGAAGAGCTCGATCCCGGTCAGCGGAGCGCCCGGATCGCGCCGCACGAACCCGCGCGCACCGCCCAGGTCCACCACGTCGGTCCGACCCGGCGCCGCGGACGCCGACGCGCTGGGCGCGGCTGACGGCGATGGATTCGGCGCGGCTGACGGGGACGGACTCGGCACCGCTGCCAGCACCGCCGCGAGGGCGAGCGCGGCGGTCACGTGCGCGTTCCTTGCGGCTGGGCGCGCTTCACCAGGGTCACGACGGCGGGTGCGGGGCCGAGATACTTGGTCGCCGTCTGCGCGACGGCGGCCGGGGTCAGCGCGGCGACCAGGCTCAGGTAGCGGCCCTGCAGGCCGCCGTCGGCGGGGGCGTACGGGGCGTCGCCTTCGACGGTGTACCAGCCGTAGATCTCGGCGACGTCGGCGGGGCTCGCCATGTCGCTCAGCAGCCGGTAGACGAACGCCGCCCGGGCCGCCTCGAACGCCTCGGCGCTCATCGGCTTCGTGGTGTCCGCGATCGTCTGCTCGACGATCGGGCGGGCCGCGGCGGCGTCGGCGCCGGAGATCGTCACCAGGAAGACGCCGGGGTTCCGGTAGGTCACGAACTTCCCGGTCGCCGTCGCCTTGCGGTTCCCGAGCGCTCGCGGCACGCGGCCGGTCCGCGGCGCGAAGAGCAGGTCTGCGATGAAATCCATCGCCGTCGCGTCGGCCTCGGCGGCGATCGGCGGGCCGGCCCAGCCGAGCCCGGTTCCGGAGATCAGCGCGTCGCGGCGGAGCGGCGTGCCGGGCGCACGCGGCGCCTGCGCGGCGGGGGCCTCGGCGGGCCCGGCGCTCGTGCCCGGGCGGGCGGCGACGCGGTCGAGCGCGGAGCGGCCCACGTTCCCGGTCAGGAGCAGGATCGCGTTCGACGGGCGGAACGCACGCGCGGCGAAGGCGCGGACGCGCTCGAGGCTCGTCCCGGCGATCCCCTGGATCGTCCCGACGATCCCGTCGTGCATCGGGCCGCTCTCGAAGAGCGCGGCGCCGAGCGCGTCCTCGATCGCGTCCGGGCCGAGGCCGCGGTAGAGCGCGTCCTCGCCGACGTCGCGCTGCGCGAGGCGCAGCCCCGCCGCCGAGATCACCGGTGCGAAGTAGTCGCCGGTCATCGCGCGGACCGTGTCGGCGGCGCGGTCCGGCGGGACCAGCGCGGTGATCGCGACGCTGTCGGGATACGCCGAGACCGTCAGCCGGCCGCCCCAGCGCTCGACGAGCTGCGTCAGCGGGGTCCCGGTGATCGGCGCCGACGCCGCGACCGTCGTCGCGGCCAGCCGCGCGAGCCCGGGCGCCGGCTGCGGGCCGAAGCCGGTCGCCGGGGCGCGGTACCACAGCGAGACCGCCGCGACCGGCTGCGCCGGATCGGAGTGAACCGCGTACGCCACACCGCTCGGAAGCGTCCCGGTCGCGGGCGGCGTCCCGGTCGCGGCAGGGGTTCCGGGCGGCGCGTCTTGCGCGAGGGCGCGACCGCCTGCCGCGAAGACGAGAAGGGCCGCGACGAACATCGCGGCCCTCGGGCGGTGCGCCGGTCCGCTCACGCGGGTTCCGGCGAGATCGTCGGCGGCAGGCGCCTCGGGCGCTCGGGACGCGCCTCGGGCTCCGGCACGAC
>DATHLL010000361.1:0-6438 GCA_035488195.1 Candidatus Elarobacter sp.
TGACCCCCGAAGAGGAGGCGGAGCGGCGGGAGGGCCGTGCTCGTCTCGCTCGCATGATCGAAGAGCACATCGCGAAGGGCAACAAGCCCGACCACGAGGCCGCGCTGCGCAAGTACCAAGCGCTGTCGGCGAAGTACGCGACGATGCCGCCGACGGGGCGGACCGAGGAAGAGACACGCGCTCTGATCGAGCGCTACTGTCCTCCCCGCTCGTTCTTCCGATGAGAGTCGTGCTCGATACCAACGTCTTCGTCTCGGCTGCACTGGCACAGCGAGAGGAACGGATGGGCCGTGCGCGCTGGGTCGTCGAGGTCGCGTTCTTGGGTCAGCGGCGTTTCGAGCACGTGACGTCACACCGGCTCATGCAAGAGCTGCGCGACGTGCTGGGTCGGCCCGGGATGCTCGGTGCGGACGAAGCCGAAGCATTCGCGGACGCGATCATGGAGAGGTCCACGGTCGTGGACATCAGCGGCGTCCCGATGGGGGTTCGGGATCCGAGGGACGACAAGGTCGTCGAGACCGGGATGAACGGCGACGTCGACTTCGTCGTCTCGGAGGACGCCGATCTGCACGATCTCTCGGCGCGGCGGGCGATCGCGAAGGTCGGGATCGGGATCCGGGCGCGCCCGATCCGCGTGATCACGCTGCGCGAGCTCATAGCGGAGCTCGAAGGTATCCCGAGGTTCAGCCCGCTGCCCGCAACGCTCGCGGCCTGAGAGGCGCTCTAAGAGCGCGCATGAAGCGCATCTACCTGGACAACGCCGCGACGACGCCGGTCAGGCCCGAGGTCGTGGAAGCGATGGTCCCGCTGCTCGGCGCGGGCTACAACCCCAGCTCGCTCCACGCCGAAGGCCGCGCCGCGCGGGCGGCCGTCGACGCGGCGCGCGAGACGGTCGCGCGCGTCCTCGGCGCCGCGCCGCGCGAGATCGTCTTCACCGGCGGAGGCTCGGAGGCGGACGTCCTGGCGATCGTCGGCGCCGCGCGGGCGCACGCCGGCCGGCGCCGGCACGTCGTCACGACGGCGATCGAGCACCACGCGGTCCTGCACGCGGCCGACCTCCTCGAGCGCGACGGCCGGCGCGCCACCCGGCTGCCGGTCGACGAGAACGGCCTTGTCGACCCGGATGCGTTCGCCGCCGCCCTGACGCCGGACACGGTGCTCGCCAGCGTGATGCTCGCGAACAACGAGACCGGGACGGTCCAGCCGGTCGCGCGGCTCGCCGCGATCGCGCGCGAGCGCGGCGTCCTTTTCCACACCGACGCGGTCCAGGCGGCGGGGTGGCTCCCGCTCGGCGTCGACCAGCTCGGCGTCGACCTGCTCTCGCTCTCGGCGCACAAGTTCCACGGCCCGAAAGGCGTCGGCGTCCTGTACGTGCGGCGCGAGACCGCGCTCGAGCCGCTGATCGTCGGCGGCGGCCAGGAGCACGGCCTGCGCGCGGGGACCGAGAACGTCGCCGGGATCGTCGGGTTCGCCGCCGCGCTCGCCCTCGCCGAAGCCGAGAGGGCCGAAGCCGCGCCGCGCGTCGCCGCGCTGCGCGACCGGCTCGAGGCCGGCATCCTGGCATCGATCCCCGACGCGCGGGTGAACGCCGCCGGCGCGCCGCGGCTCCCGGGCCACCTCTCCGTCGGGTTCGCCGGCACGCCGTCCGACGCGCTGCTGATCCGGCTCGACCTCGACGGGATCGCCGCCTCGGCGGGCAGCGCGTGCGCGGCCGGCTCGCTCGAGCCGAGCCACGTCGTCGCCGCGCTCGGCGTCCCGGAGCCGTACCGCACCGGCGTGATCCGCTTCTCGCTGAGCCGCGCGAACACCGAGGCAGAGGTCGACGCGGTGCTCGCTCATCTGCCCGCTCTGGTGGCGAGCGTGCGCACTCCGCTCGCGGTGTAGCGCCTCAGAAATATGGGAAAGGGCCGACCGTGGCTCTAGCGAGCACACGGAGGATCGGTTTTTGAGTTCGGCTTTCGACTGGGCGATCGTTTTGGATGTCGGGGTGGGTGTCGGGGTGCTGCTGATCGGTGTCGCAGCCTTCATCCTCTGCTCCGCCGTTGCCAGGACGTTCACCCGGTTGAACACCACGCTCGACGAGGTCGACCGCCAGATCGCCGCGCTCTCGAAGCCCGTCGCGGAGACGCTCGCGCACGTCGGCGGGATCGCGGACACCGCGGACTCGACGGTCGCGCGCCTCGGCGGCGTCGTCGGGACGCTCGAGTCCGTCGCGGGCTCGGTCGGGAACACCGCGAAGCTCGCCTCCGACTCGCTCGCCCCCGCGCTGGTCAACGTCGGCGCGACCCTCACCGGCCTCACCGCCGGCGTGCGCAAGCTGCTCACCGGACGGCGCGGCGCGCCGGACGACGGAGGGATCGCGGCCGGTGGATGACGACCGTCCCACCGGAGGCCCGGGCGGCGGGATCGGCGGCTTCGTCGCCGGGCTCGCGATCGGCGCGCTCGCCGGCGTGACGCTCGCGATGATCCTCGCGCCGCAGTCCGGCGAGGACACGCGCGACCTCCTCGTCGCCAAAGCCCGCGAGGCGGGCGAACGCGCGCGGGACACCGCCGGGGACGCCGGCGATCTCCTCGAACGCGGCCGCCGCATCGTGGCCGAGGCGAAAGCCCGCCTCGACAGCGCGGTCGCCGAGGGCAAAGATGCCGCGGCGCGCCAGCGCAGCACCCTCGAGAACGACAACAGCGAAAGCTAGGAGTAACGGTGGATATCAAAGTCAACGTCCGTGAGTCAGAGGGCGACGCCTACGTGGTCGACCTCACCGGCGAGATCGACGTGTACACCTCGCCGAAGGTCAAGGACGCGATCACGGAACTCATCGACCAAGAGCACTACAACTTGGTCATCAACCTCGAGAAGGTTCGTTACATCGACTCGACCGGTCTGGGCGTCCTCATCGGCGGGCTCAAGCGCG
Organism: Candidatus Elarobacter sp.; assembly: GCA_035488195.1. Classification (GTDB taxonomy): domain Bacteria; phylum Vulcanimicrobiota; class Vulcanimicrobiia; order Vulcanimicrobiales; family Vulcanimicrobiaceae; genus Vulcanimicrobium. The sequence goes on from DATHLL010000361.1 coordinate 2,913, forward strand.
TCCGCGAGCACGGCGGCTCCGTCAACCTGGTCTGCACGAACCCGCAGATCAAGAAGATCTTCGACATCACCGGGCTGGTCAAGATCTTCGGCATCTTCGACGACGAGCAGAGCGCGATGAAGGCGCTCGTGTGAACCCCGCGCTTCTCGAGGTGTCCTCCCACGGGACGGTCGAGCTGAAGATCCCCGGCCGCGCCGAGTGGGTCGCCGTCGCGCGGCTCGCCGTCGCCGCCGTCGCGAGCCGGCTGCGCTTCTCGGTCGACGAGATCGAGGACATCAAGCTCGCGATCGCCGAGGCGTGCACCAACTCCATCCAGAGCGCCGGCGGGAGCGACGCGGGGACGATCGAGATCGTCTGCGACGCGCTCGACGAGGAGCTGCGCGTCACCGTCCGCGATCGCTCCGCCGGGCTGCACCTGGAAGCCGTCAAGCCGGGCGGGCTCGAAGAGGGCCGCACCGAAGAACTCGGGATGTTCCTCATTCGCGCGCTCATGGACACGGTCGAGTACACGAGCGACCCGCGCCGCGGTACCGAGCTCGTCATGACCAAACGCGTCAGCGCGTAGCATGTCCTCCTCGGTTCCTCACGTGGACGAGGAACGGTGGGACCGCAATCGGGCGCGCCAGGCCTTCGCGCGGTTCGCCGAGCTGCGGTCCGATCGCAGCCTCGACAGCGGCCCCGACCACTCGGGCGTCAGCGAGTTCGACCGCTTGCGCAACGAGCTGGTCGTCGCGCACCTCAACCTCGTCCGCTACCTCGCCGTCAAGTTCGCCAACCGCGGCGAGGCGCTCGACGACCTGATCCAGGTCGGCACCGTCGGTCTGCTCAAGGCGATCGACCGCTTCGACCTCGAGCGGGGCGTCGAGTTCACCACCTACGCGACGCCGACGATCGTCGGCGAGATCAAGCGTTATTTCCGCGACAAGGGCTGGGCGGTCAAGGTCCCGCGCCGCCTCCAGGAGCTGAACCTCAGCGTCAACCGCGCGATCGAGAAGCTGACGGTGAAGCTCGGCCACTCGCCGACCGTCGCCGAGCTGGCCTCGCACCTCGGCGCCTCGGAAGAAGACATCCTCGAGGCGCAGGAGCTCGGCCAAGCCTACAACCTGCTCTCGCTCGACACCGAGCTGAACGGCGAGGGCGACAAGAAGTCGCAGACGCTGGCGGACTACGTCGGCCAGAACGACGCCGGCCTCGAGCTGCTCGAGGACCGCGCGAACCTCGAGCGCGCGTTCCAGGTGCTGACCGGCCGCGAGCGCGTGATCCTGTACCTGCGCTTCTACGAGAGCGTCTCGCAGACCGAGATCGCGAAGCGGCTGAACGTCTCGCAGATGCACGTCTCGCGCCTCCAGCAGAAGGCGCTCGAGAAGCTGAAGAACTTCCTGCAAGAGAAATGACGCTGCTCACCGGAGCGGTCGCCGCGTGCGCGCTGTACCAAGGTGCGCGCGCCGCCGTCGCGTTCCGGGGCGCGCGCACGCAGGACGACATCGACGTCGCGAACCTGCGCGCGCTCAGCGCGATCGCGTTCGCAACGCTCGACAGCGGCGAGGTGACGCGCTACGTCGGCGTCGCGCTGTTCGCGGTCTGGCTGGTCGCGTACGCGCGGCGGCGCGTGCTCGTCTCGGGGACCGCGCGCCGGCGCAGCACGCTCGCGGTCAGCAGCGCGACGATCAGCAGCACCGAGCCGTCGATCACGGCGTAGCCGCCGGCGACCGCCGAGGGCGGGTTGCCCGAGGTGACGTGGAACCACGGCACCTTCGGCAGCCAGGTCCACGCGCCGAAGATCGTCCCGGCCAGCTCGAGATCGGTGACCGCGATGAAGATCCCGGCGAAGAGCGCTTTGCGCGGCCCGAACAGGATCGCCGCGGCGAACAGCGGGAGCCAGTAGACGCCGTGCCAGTCGACGCGGTGCGTCAGCGCCGGGAGGACGGTCACGCCGGCGAGCGCCCAGGCGCACGCGCCGGCGAGCGCGGCGTACGCGACCAGCCGCTCGCGGCGGCGGACCCACGGTGTTGCGGCGAGGCTGAAGGCGAACACGTAGACCAGCCCGTGGCCGAACGGCACGAACGCCGGGATCGCACCGAAGCGGTAGCGGTAGCTGCCCCACACCTGCGAGCCGAGGATCTCCCAGCCGGTCGCGACGACGACGCAGATCCAGACCTGCAGCCGGTCGGCCGGCGTGAGCTTCAGCGTCCACAGCGTCAGGATCGCGAGCGTCAGCGCGCCGAGCGCGTACTCCCACGGCCACGGCGCCGCGAGGTGGCCGTCGATGTAGAGCACGACCGGCGCGTAGCACAGGACGCCGACGAGGTACCACCACGGGACCGTCCGGTGCGACGCCGTCTGCGTCTGCGCTGCCTGCACGGTCGGCCGGTTCGGCCTGCCGCGGGCCCATCCTTCGACAAGCTCAGGATGACGTTGGGGCGGCTCAGGATGAGTTGACTCGGACGGCGAATCTCGCGGGTCGGCCATGACTTCCCAAGAGCTCCGTCAAGCGTTCGTCGACTTTTTCGTGCGGAACGGGCACGCACATCTGCCCTCGGCTTCGCTCATCCCCGACGAGATGAGCACCACGCTGTTCACGATCGCGGGGATGGAGCAGTTCGTCCCGGTCTTCCTCGGCGAGGCGCCGGCGCCGGCGCCGCGCGCGGTGACGGTGCAGCGCTGCCTGCGCGTCGCGGGCGCGAAGTCCGACATCGAGAACGTCGGGCGGACCGGGCGGCACGGCACGTTCCTCGAGATGCTCGGGAACTTCTCGTTCGGCGACTACGACAAGCCCGAGGCGATCCGCTTCGCTTGGGAGTTCCTGACGACCGTCATGAAGCTCGACCCGGCGAAGCTGTACGTCACCGTGCACGTCTCCGACGACGAGGCGCAGCGGATCTGGGAGCGCGAGATGGGGCTGCCGTCCGCGCGCGTCGTGGCTTGCGATGAAGACAACTTCTGGACGATGGGCCCGACCGGCCCGTGCGGTCCCTCGAGCGAGATCTTCTACGACACGGGCGCCGAGAACGCGTCGGGGCCGGACGACGACGGGCCGAACAAGGGCAACCGCTACGTCGAGATCTGGAACGTCGTCTTCCAGCAGTACAATCGCGGCGCCGACGGCAAGCTGACGGAGCTCCCGCGCAAGGCGATCGACACCGGCGCCGGCTTCGAGCGGATGCTCGCCGTCGCGAACGGCAAGGTCTCGATGTACGAGACCGACCTGTTCACCGATCTGATCGCCGCGCAGCCGCCGGTCGGGCAGACCTCGCTCGCGCCCGACGAGCAGCTCGTGCGGCGCCGCATCATCGCCGACCACGCGCGCGCCGCGACGTTTCTGATCGCCGACGGCGTCTACCCGTCGAACACCGAGCGCGGCTTCGTGCTGCGCTTCCTGATCCGCCGCGCGATTCGCAACGGCCGTCTCCTCGGCTACCCGCGCGCGTTCATGGCGGACCTCGCCGCCGCGGTCGTGACGTCGCTCGAAAGCGGCTACCCGGAATTGCGCACGAAGCTCGACGACGTGCAGACCGCGCTGCGCAAT
>DATHLL010000362.1:0-10756 GCA_035488195.1 Candidatus Elarobacter sp.
GTAGAGCAGCAGCCGCGCCGCCTCGACCTCGGTCTTCATGTCCGCGAGCATGAACTGCAAGCCTTGCTGCTGCGAGATCGGCTTGCCGAACGCGACCCGCTGCTTCGTGTACTCGGTCGCGTAGTCGAGTGCGCCCTGCGCGATCCCGCGCGCCTGCGCGGCGATCCCCGGGCGCGACTTGTCGAGCACCTTCATCGCGATCTTGAAGCCGACGCCTTCATCGCCGAGCATGTTCGCGGCCGGGACGCGGCAGTTCTCGAACGACAATTCGACCGTCGGTGACCCGCGGATCCCCATCTTTTTCTCGAGCTTCCCGACGGTGAACCCGGGCGTCCCCTTCTCGACGACGAACGCGCTGATCCCGTTCGCGCCCTTCGACGGATCGGTCACCGCGAACACCGTCACGACGTCGGCGACGCTGCCGTTGGTGATCCAGATCTTCGTCCCGTCGAGGACGTAGTCGTCGCCGTCGCGGCGCGCGCGGGTGCGCATCGAGCCGGCCGCGTCGGAGCCTGAGCCCGGCTCGGTGAGCGCGTACGCGGCGATCTTCGCGCCCGAGGCCAGATCGGGGATCCAGCGGCGCTTCTGCTCGTCGCTCCCGCCGATCAGGATCGGGAGCGCGCCGAGCTCCTGCACCGCGATGATCAGCGCCGACGACGCGCACGCCTTCGAGACTTCCTCGACGACCTTCACGTAGGTGACGAACGAGCCGCCCAGCCCGCCGTACTCGGCCGGGAACGGGATCCCGAGCAGGTCGTTCTCCGCGAAGAGCTGCTTGACGTCCCACGGGAACTCGCCCTTCCCGTCGATCTCGGCGGCGCGCGGCTCGACGCGCTCCTTGACGAGCTGCCGGACCATGTCCAGGATCATCGCCTCCTCGTCGGAGGAGGTCTCGTGGCGGGCGGGTGCGATCGACATAGCCCTCGTGCGTTCGACGCCGCGGCGACTCACCCCGGCTCGCGGTTCTCTCGCTCGCCTGCGCCGCGGTCGTCCCAGCGCTTGGGCAGGGTCGTCGCCGGCGGCTGCGCGCTGCTCGCCGGCGGTTTAGACGCCGGCCGGGATCGTCATCTCCCTCGGCGGCGAGGGCACGTGCAGCGGCGCGCCGGTCGCGGCTCGCACGTCGTCGACGCTCACGCCGGGCGCGAGCTCGCGCAGCACCAAACCATCCGGCGTGATGTCGATCGCCGCGAGGTCGGTGACGATCTGCTGCACGACGCCTTTTCCGGTGAGCGGCAGCGTGCACTCCGCGACGATCTTGTGCGCGTTGCCTTTCGCGACGTGCTCCATCATCACGATCACGCGCTTCGCGCCGTGCACGAGGTCCATCGCGCCGCCCATCCCCTTCACCATCTTGCCGGGGATGATCCAGTTCGCGAGATCGCCGTTCGGCGCGACCTGCATCGCGCCGAGCACCGCGACGTCGACGTGACCGCCGCGGATCATCCCGAACGAGGTCGCCGAGTCGAAGAACGCCGCGCCCGGAAGCACGGTGACCGTCTCCTTGCCGGCGTTGATCAGATCGGGATCCTCCTCGCCTTCGTACGGGTACGGGCCGAAGCCGAGGATCCCGTTCTCGCTCTGCAGCACGACGGTCACGCCGTCGGGGACGTAGTTCGGGATCAGCGTCGGCAGGCCGATCCCGAGGTTCACGTACTGGCCGTCGCGCAGCTCCTGCGCGACGCGCGCGGCGAGCTGGGTTCGCGTGAGCGCCATCCTACCGGCCTCCTTCGCCGTTCGCGTTCGCGTTCGCGCGCTTGCGCGTCGTCACGCGCTCGATCCGTTTTCCGCCCGGTCCGACCTGCACGACGCGCTGCACGTAGATCCCCGGGAGATGGACCTGCTCGGGATCGATCGCGCCCGGTTCGACGAGCTCTTCGACTTCGGCGATCGTGATCTTCCCGGCCATCGCGCAGAGCGGGTTGAAGTTGCGCGTCGCCTTGTGGAAGATCAGGTTGCCGTGGCGGTCGCCGACGCTCGCGCGCACCAGCGCGAAGTCGCAGACGATCCCTTCCTCCAGCACGTACTCGCGGCCGGCGAACGTCCGCGTCTCTTTCTTCGGCGACGCGACCGCGACCGAACCGTCGGCGGCGTAGCGCCACGGCAAGCCGCCCTCGGCGACCCACGTCCCGACGCCGGCCGGCGTGTAGAACGCAGGAATCCCGCTCCCGCCGGCGCGCAGCCGTTCGGCGAGCGTCCCTTGCGGGACCAGCTCGACCTCGAGCTCGCCGCTCAGGTACTGCCGCTCGAACTCCTTGTTCTCGCCGACGTACGAGCCCGTCGTGCGGCGGATGCGGTGCGCGTCGAGCAGCACGCCGAGCCCCCAGCCGTCGACGCCGCAGTTGTTCGAGACGGTGACGAGATCGGTCGCGCCCTGCTCGAGCAGCGCGCCGATCAGGTTGTGCGGGATGCCGTTGAGGCCGAATCCGCCGACCGCGAGCGACGCGCCGCTCGGGATGTCCGCGACCGCTTCCGCGCACGAAGCGACGACTTTGTCCATACGAGCGCGACTAGTCCGACGCACGGAGTGCGTAAGCCTGTCCTGAGCTTGTCGAAGGAACAAGGTGGGCCAAAACTCCCCGACGGGAGAGGCGACATTCGGCCCGCTCTGCCGATAGACTAAGCAACGACAGGTGCGACAATACAGACTCCCGGTCATTCGGAGCGATTGCGACGCCGGACAGACGCGCGACCTCGCCCGGGCCTGGACCCGCGCGTTCGACCACGTCGCCGAGCCCGAGCTCCGGCTGCGCGCCGCGCTCTCCCTGGCGCGCACCCTGGTCGGCGCCGAGCGCGCGATCGTCTTCGACGACGAGCGGATCGTCGCGGGCGTCCCCGGCGCGCGCGACGGACCGGTCCTGCGGCGCCTCTTCGAGCGCGCGCGGCGCGTCCTCGAGGACGAGCTGGTCACCCCCGACCTCTACGTGGCGCGGCTCGCCCCCGACCGGCGCGAGCGCGTCGCGCTGCGCTGGCGCGACCCGCGCCCCGACACCGTCGAGATTGCGCGCGCAATCGTCGCGAGCTGCGCGTGGGCGCTCGAGGTTCCGGCGGGCGAGCGGGTCCCCGCGAACCTGCCCGGCGGCGATGCGACGCTGCGCCGGCTGGAGCAGCTCCTGCACGACGCGCGCCGGATGAAGCGCTCGTTCGCGGTCGTCTACGTCGACGTCGAGCCGCTCCGCGACGCCGCGCCGAGCGACGCCGTCCGCGACGCGGTCGCGCGCCATCTGCGGCGCGAGGTGCGCGCGAACGACCATCTGGGGCACCTCGGGGGCGACGCCTATCTGGCGTTGCTCGCGCTCGAGACCGGCGAGTCGGAGGCGTATCCGGCGGCGCAGCGGCTGATGCGCGCGGCGGCCGCGGCGGCCCCCGAGGCGTGCGCGAACGTCGGCGTCGCGATCTGCCCGGACGACGGCGACGTCCCCGAGGATCTGGTCGAGAAGGCCGGCGCGGCGGCGATGGCGGCCGCCTCGGTCGGCGGCTCGCGGCCGTACTGGTACCGCGAGGCGGCCGGGCGCGAACTCGACGAGCGCGCGCGCGTCCGCGCGCAGCTCCGCGAGGACCCGGGCGCGCTGCTCGAGCTCGTCTACCAGCCGATGCTCGACGCATCGACCGGCGCGCCGTGCGCCGTCGCGGTGACGCCGGCTTGGCGCGAAGACGTGCCCGCGCCGGCCGAGGCGCCGCGCGCGTATCTCGCCGGAGACCCGGACCGTGTCGCGCGCGAGGCGCTGGAGCGATGGACCGTCGCCGAGGCGGCGCGCGCGCACCGCACCTGGCGCGCCGAGGGGCTCGACCTGCACGTCCACTTCGCCTTCGCCGCGCCGAGCGATGCGGTGGTCGACGCGGTCGCGGCCGGCTTCGGCGGCGACGCCGCGATCCGCGGCGTCCTGGCCGAGCTCGCCGGCGACGACGACGCGCGGCCGGGCGCGCTCGCACCGTTCGCGCGCCGGCTGCGCGCGCTCGGCGCCCGGGTCGGCGCGCCGGTGTGGCGGACGGCGACGCTGCCGTTCGACGGCTCGAGCGCGCTGCTCGACTTCGTCACCGTCGACGGGACGCACGACGTCCGCACGCTGGCCGAGCTCGCGCTGGCCTCGGTGGTCGCGCCGACGGTCATCGCGACGGGGGTCGCCGGCCTGGAGAGGGGCCGCTGGCTCGCGCGGCACGGGGCGACCGTCCTACGCGGTGAGGGACTTGCTGGTCCGATGCGTTTGCGCGAGCTCGTTCGGTGGGCAAGTGAGCGGCGGGGCTCGCTCGGACAGTGAGAGAGACGATCGACCCTCTCCGGGCGGGGAGGTTTTCGAGGTACGGCGGTGTGACGAGGGGCGCGCCACTGCCGGGCCGGGAATTTCAAAACCCGAGGACGTGGAGATGATGACCCCTGAGCGGCGACGGGATGCCGAGACGGACGGACTGGCGGAGCTTTTCCACGCCGCCGTCGAGTCGCGGCGCTCTTCGCAAGACCTGATGCGCGTCATCCTCGCCGGAGCGCTTCCGCTCGCCGGCGCGGACGTCGCCCTCGTGTGCGGTCCCGACGGATCGCTGCTCTCGTGCGCCACCTCCGAAGGCGTCTCCGAAGAAGCGGCCCACACGCTCGCCCAAGAAGCGACGGCCGTCCCGATCCGTGAGAGCGTCGACGACGACCGCTACGTCGCGCGCTTGACCGCGACCGCGCCGTACTTCTTCGCGATGCGCTGGGCGCGCGGCCGCTCGGCGAGCTACGAGGTCGCGCGCGCCGTCGCCGGCGCCGTCGCGCGGCTCCTGCTCCGCTCCGAGGAAGAGCCGCCGCCGGTCGGCGACGCCGCGCTCGACCCGCTCACGCAGCTCCCCTCGCGAACCGCGACGCTCCACCACCTCGACAACGTCCTCGCCGCCGCCCAGCGCGGCGGCGGCCGTGTCGGCGTGCTCTTCATCGACCTCGACGGCTTCAAGGCGATCAACGACACCTTCGGCCACGCGGTCGGCGACCAGACGCTGATCGAGGCGGCGCGCCGGATGCAGGAGAGCGTGCGCCGCAACGACTTCGTCGGCCGGCTCGGCGGCGACGAGTTCGTCGCGATCCTGACCGTCGTCGACGACGAGCTCGAGATGGTCGAGGCCGCGCAGCGGTTCCTCGAGCGCGTGCTGGTCGAGGTGCAGGAGGGCGGGTTCACCAGCCTGGTTCGCGCGAGCATCGGGATCGCGGTCTCGCCCGAGGACGGGATGACGCCGGAGCAACTGCTCCAGCACGCCGACGAGGCGCTCTACGCGGCGAAGGAGAGCGGCGGGAACAGCGTTCGCTGGTACCGCGACGGCGTCAGTCAGGAAGTTCGCGCGCGGCGCGAGTTCCGCGAGCGGCTGCGCGACGCGAACTTCGAGCGCGACTTCATGCTCTGCTACCAGCCGATCGTCTCGACGTCGACGATGCGGGTCGTCGGCGCGGAAGCGCTGGTGCGGTGGCGCCACCCGTCGCGCGGCTGGCTGACGCCGCGCACCTTCCTCGACTTCAAGGGCGGCGCGATGGCGTCGTCGGCGCTCGACGTGAAGGTCGTGCGCGCCGTGGCCGACACGCTGCGCACGACGCACCAAGAGATCGACGTGCGGATCCACGTGAACATCTCGAACGCGAACTCGACCGTCTGGACCGAGCTCGAGGGCTTGATCCGCGACGTCGACGACGCGTCGAACCGGCTCGCGCTCGAGGTCCGCGAGGCGACGATGCTCGCCGACAGCGACGCCGGCGGCTCGTTCCTGCGCCATGCGCGCCGGATCGGCGTCCCGATCGGGCTCGACGGGTTCGGCGCGACGCCGACCTCGCTCGCCGCGATGGCCTCGCTCCCGCTCGACTTCATCAAGGTCGACCGGCGGGTGACGAACCCGACCGCCGGCGACGGCCAGTGGAAGCGCGTCGCGCGCGCCGCGATCGGCGTCGCGCAGACGCTGCAGATCCGCACGATCGCCGACGGCGTCGAGGACCGCGAGCAGGCGAAGTGGCTGGTGCAGAACGGCGTCGAGCAGATGCAGGGCTATCTGATCGCGCAGCCGATGACCGCGCCCGACTTCGCCGACTGGCTGCGCTCCGCGCGGCCCGGCGTTCGCGACGCATGGTAAATCGTGCGTAAAATCAGGCGTTTTTAGGCCCTAAGTCTCGACGTCCGCTGGGACGTTTTTCCTGGTGCGGCTGGCTCGCTTGCCTGGTGTCGTCGCGCTCCGAATGCGAAACGTTGTGAGAGACGTCACAACCGAGATGGAGCTGACTATGACGGCAGGGGCCATGGTGCATGGCGACCCCCGGTTTTCCGCGCGGGAGGCGCATTCCGACGGCGCGCTCGGCTACGCGGCCGACGTGTTCGCCGCGATCGCCGGCGCCGACGGCTACGAGCTGCGCTCGTACGTGAGCGGCGCGCCGGCGCCGCGCGCGTGCGACGACGACGAGCGCGAGTGGGCGCAATTGCTGCGCGACCTGCACCTGCGCGACGAGCCGCTCCCGGCGCTGGTCGCGCGGACGCGGACCGGCGGCGCGATCTTCCTGGTCTTCGGCCGCCACGGCGGCCCGCTCGCGGTGATCCGGCTCGACGTCGACAGCGCGCGCGGTTTTCGCCCCGCGCAGATCTCGGCGACGCGCAAGTTCCTCGACGAGCACGGCGCGGCGATCACGCACTGGATCGTCGACGGCGCGGCGCCGGAATGGCGCCGCAGCAGCGCGCCGGTGATGTTCGTCATCGACGAGCAGTTGCGCCCGGTGCTCGCCGAAGAGCCGGCCGCCGACGACTCGCCGCTGCACGCGCTCTACCGCCCGCGCGGCGGCCACGTCTCGCCGCTGCTCGCGCCGACGCTCGCGCGGATGATCGCCGAGGTCGAAGCGTCGCCGCGCGGCAGCGCGTCCTCGCGCGCGCTCCCGTTTGCGTTCGTCCGCCTCGCGCGGCTGGTCGGCGGCTCGTCGCGGTTCTTCCTGGTCTCGGTCGAGCCGGCGCGCAAGCGCGCGACGGTGCTGCGCGCGATGACGCGCTACGGCCTGAGCCGCCGCGAAGGCCAAGTCCTCGGCGAGGTCCTGCGCGGCGCATCGAGCACCGAGATCGGCGAGTCCCTCTCGATCTCCGGCTCCACCGCGACCTTCCATCTCAAGCAACTCCTGCGCAAGACCAGCTCTCGCAACCGCACCGAACTCACGGCGCGCGTCCTCGGCTGGGAGGAGGGTTCCTGAACGAGTTTCGTCGCTTGTTATGACGGTGCGGTGGAGAGGCGGTCGAGGCCGCCGGCGAGGCGGGATGCGGCGAAACGGATGAGGAGCGCGGATTCGGCGAGCGCGATGACGACCGCCCAGATCAGCGAAGCGGTGAGCGATTCGGTGAAGGCGAGCGCGAAGCCGGCGGCGATTGCGGGCGGCGCAAGGAGCGAGACGAAGATCAGGCCGCGCAGCATGACGGCCGGGCCGTACTGGTCGAGCGGGTTCGGGAGCATCGCGAAGACCGCCACGCCGACCGCGCGCGTGAGCGCGAGCACCGTCGCGATCGCGACGACCGCGACGGCCGGTCCGTGCACGTCGTGCGTCAGCGCGGCGAAGCCCAGCGCGGCCGCGCCGACGACCAGGACGTCGCGCCACAAGCCGCCGGCGATCCACGCCGTCAGACGTGCCGCGAGCGGTACGCCGCCGAGCCAGAACAGCGGCATGCGTAGCACCACGGCGAGCCGGCCGCCCGCGCTCGATGCGAGCGCGAGCATGATCATCGGCACCGCGGTCACGCCGACGGTGAGCCCGAGCGCGGGGAAGCGGTGCGTCATCAGCGCCAGCGCGACGCCGGCGAGCAGCGCCACGCCGACGACGGTCGCGCTGACCGCGAGCGAGACGCGGCGGCGGAACATCAGCGTGTCGATCCAGAGCAGCGCCAGCGCACCGCGCAGGCCGATCCGCGTCGCGCCGCGGCGCGCGGCGGCCCGGACCTGCGGGCTGACCGCGTACGGTCTCCGCGCGGCCCGGCGGCCGCGCGCCGTGCGCTGCTCGAGGTTCGCGACGGAGAGCTCGTAGAGCTCGGGATACGCGTCGCGCGAGACCGCGACGAATGCACCGCTCGCGCAGACGGCGACGGCGAGCGGGATCGCGACGAGCCACCACGCGCCGGCCGCGATCGCGTCGAGCATCGTGCCCGGATGCACCCCCGGCGCGCGCGCGAGCAGCTCCGCCGTCTCCGGGACCGCTAGCACGCGCAGGCCGTCGAGCGCGAGCGGGAACGCGGCGGCGATCATGATCGCCGTGCCGGCGGCGATCAGCGCCGCGCGCGACGCTCCCCGCGCGAGCGCGCGAGGGAGCGGGACGCTCGTGACCGCCGCGCCCGAGGCGGCGAAGAACGCGAGCTGCGCGAGCAGCGCGCCGGGGTGGCGCGCCGACGGCAGCGTGATCAGGATCAGATACGCGTACTGCGCCGCGCCGCGGGCGACGGTGACGATCATCGCGCGCACTTGCAGGTACGCCGCGACGAGCAGCGGCGCCGCCGCCGCGCGCGTGATCACGAGCGCCTCGGCGCGCGACGAGAACGCGCCGAGCCAGCGCGACGAGCCGGTGGCCAGCGCGGCGCCGAACGCGATCGCCATGCCGCAGACCCAGAAGTCGCGCGACGCGATCGTGACCGCCGTCGGCGCCGTCCGTCCGGGAAACGGCAACAGCTTCATCACCACGACGCCGAGCATCGAGACCAGGTAGAGCGACCAGAACGCGAGGCGCCCGGGACGGTGGCGCAGCGTGCGGAGCACGTTGCGCAGCGCGCGCCGGTCGGCGAACGAGAGCGCCCAGAGTGCGCTCACGTCTGCGCCGTGCCCGGCGGGTGCAGCGTGACGTCGAGGAAGACGTCCTCGAGCGAGCCGTCGCCGCGCCGCGCGCGCAGCTCCTCGATCGTCCCGCTCGCGACCAGTCTGCCGCGATCGAGGACGAGCATGCGGTCCGACATCGCGGCCGCGCTCTCGAGCAGGTGCGTGCTGACGAGGATAGCGTGCCCTTCGGCGCGCAGGTCGGCGACGATCGCGCGCAGCTCGCGCTGGCCGAGCGGGTCGAGCCCGATCATCGGCTCGTCGAGCAGCAGCACCGGCGCGCCGCCGAGCACGGTCGCGGCGATCAGCGTCTTCTGGCGCATCCCCTTCGACATCTCGCTGCCCAGCGTGCCGCGCTCCGCCGTCATCGCGAGCCGCTCCAGCAGCGCGCCGGCGCGCGTCTCCCACCCGCGCGGCTGCTTCGTGAGCGCCGCGACGAACGCGAGATGCTCCCACACCGTGAGCAGCGGATAGACTTCCGGCGTCTCGGGGATGAGCGCGACGGTCCGGCCGCGCTCCGCGCCCAGAACCGTGGCCTCGAACGCGATCGTTCCCGTGTCGGGGCGCACCAGCCCCGCGAGGCACATCAGCGTCGTCGACTTCCCGGCGCCGTTGGGGCCGGCGACGGCGACGACCTCGCCGCGCGCGAGGTCGAACGACAGATCGTCGACCGCGATCTTCTCGCGGAAGCGCTTCGTCAGGCCGCGTACGGTCAGACCGTCGTGCAGGCGCGCCGCTCCGTTCAGGTACCGACCGCTTCGGTCGCGGCGCGGTCGCGGAACTGCTTCCAGTAGAGCTGCGCGTACGCGCCGTTGCGCGCGAGCAGCTCGCCGTGCGTCCCGTGCTCGGCGATGCGGCCGTCCTCGACGACGAAGATCACGTCGGCGTTGAGGATCGTCGAGAGGCGGTGCGCGATCACCAGGCTGGTGCGGCCTTCCATCAGCGGGACGAGCGCGGCTTGGATCGCGGCCTCGTTCGCGGAGTCGAGCGCGCTGGTCGCCTCGTCGAGGATCAGGATCCGCGGGTTCTTCAGCAGGACGCGCGCGATCGCGAGGCGCTGGCGCTCGCCGCCGGAGAGCTTGTGACCGCGTTCGCCGACCGTCGTCCGGTAGCCGTCGGGGAGCGAGGCGATGAACTCGTGGATGTTGGCAGCCTTTGCGGCTGCCGTCAGCTCGGCGTCGCTCGCGTCGGAGCGCGCGTAGCGCAGATTCGCGGCGATCGTGTCGTGGAAGAGATACGTCTCCTGGGTGACGATCCCGATGTTCTCGCGCAGCGAGGCCAGGGTCACGTCGCGGACGTCGTGGCCGTCGATGCGCACGGCGCCCGACTGCGGGTCGTAGAAGCGCGGGACGAGCTGCGTGATCGTCGTCTTCCCGGCGCCCGACGGCCCGACGAACGCCGCCATCTGCCCCGGCGCGATGCGAAACGAGATACCGTCGAGCGCGCGGCGTTCGGGCGTGTAGGCGAAGTGCACGTCGTCGAACGCGATCTCGCCGCGCACGCCCTGCAGCACCGTGGCGTTCGGCTTCTCGCTGCCCTCGGGCTCCATGTCGAGGTACTCGAAGATCCGCTCGAACACGGCGAGCGCGGAGACGATCTGGACCTGCACGCCGGCGAGCGCCGAGGCCGGCCCGTACAGCCGGCCGAGATACGCGACGAAGGCGACGATCGTCCCGATCGTGAGGCCGCCCGCGATCGCGAGCCAGCCGCCCGTCAGCCACACGACGGCCGGCCCGATCACGACCATCGCGGCGATCGCGGCGATGAACCAGCGCCCGACCATCGCGAGCCGGATCTCGAGCTTCATGAGATCGGTGCCGGCGTCGTAGAAGCGCTTGCGCTCGAACGCCTCGCGGACGAACGACTTGATCAGCGTGATCCCGCTGATCGAAAGCGTCTCCTGGGTGATCGACTCGATCTCGTCGCGCTTCTCGCGCGTGCGCTTGCGGATGTCGTACATCCGCCGCCCGACCGGCGAGAGCGG
>DATHLL010000363.1:0-5679 GCA_035488195.1 Candidatus Elarobacter sp.
GCTTCGCGGATCATCTCGTCCTGGAGCGCGGGGACGGCCCAGCGGGCTTGCGCTTCGGCCGAGAGCGTGTCGATCGGGTCGAAGTACAGGAACGACTGACCCGGCTTGACGGAGGGCGCGCTGTAGACGACGATGCCGTTCTCGCGGTCGTAGTAGTCGAACGAGTGCACGTCGCGCTTGCCGCCGCCGCCGGGGGCGTCGCAGATGAAGAGCGGCGTGTTGAAGCCGGCCGTCGTCCCGCGCACCGCCTTCTCCAAGTCGATCGAGGTCTGGACGCGCGTGCGCATCTCCTCGACGCCCTTCACCAGGTCGTGCATGTAGACGTAGTACGGGTGCACGTTGATCCAGGAAAGGCGCTTCACCAGCAGCGTCATCCGCTCGACGTCGTCGTTCACGCCGCGGATCAGCACGCTCTGGTTGCGCACCGTGATCCCGCGCTGGAACAGCACGTCCATCGCCTGCCGCGTGATCTCGGTGATCTCGGTCGGCGTGTTGAAGTGCGTGTGCAGCACGACGTCCTTGCCGAGCTTGCGGCCCTTCTCGACGACGCCGGTCAGCGCGTCGACCCAGGCGTGGTCGGTGAGGATCTTCATCGGCATCACCGCCGGGCCTTTGGTCGCGAAGCGCATCCGCCGCACGTGCGGGATCGCCAGCAGCGACTCGCCGATCAGCGTGATGTTCTTCGGCGCGAGCTGGTACGTGTCGCCGCCGGAGATCACGATGTCCTCGATCTCCGGGCGCGAGGCGATGTACGCGAACGCCTGCTTCCAGAGCTCGGGCGTCTTCGCGAGCGCGGCCTTGTCGACGGATTCGGTGTCGGGCCCGATCGCGTACGAGCGCGTGCAGAAGCGGCAGTACACCGGGCAGGTCTGCAGCGGGAGGAAGAGTGCCTTGTCGACGTAGCGGTGCGTGAGCCCCTGCACCGGCGCGTCCTCCTGCTCGTGCAGCGAGTCCAGCGTGAGGCGCGGGTGGTCGGGGAGCAGCTTCGAGGCGACCGGGATGAACTGCCGCCGGATCGGGTCCTCGTACGGGCGCGTCCAGTCGATCGTCGCGATCGCGTACGGCGAGACGCGCACCGCCATCGGCGCGCGGCGGAACCCTTCGCGCGCGTCCTCGAGGAACGTCGGGTCGACGATCTCGCCGATCGTCGCGAACAGCTCCTCGGGCGTCTTGACCGAGTTCTTCCCTTGCCAGATGTGGTCGAGGAACGTCTTTTCGTCGACCTTCTCGTACGCCGGGACCTCGCGCCAGAACTCACCCCTGCGCAGGTTGCGGTGCTCGAGCAGGGCGGGGTCGACGGGCGGCTTGACGTGGTGCTGGTTCACGATTGCTCCGGTGGGTTCCGAGGCGCAGTATAACGGGAAATGAAGTAGTCTTTGATCGCGGGATGGTCGCGCAGCGTCTGCAGCGCGACGGCGGCATGCCCCTTCGCATACCCGTTGCCGACCATCATGGTGACGTCTTTCCCGACGCCTTCGGCGCCGAGCGCCGCGGCCGTGAACGAGGTCGCCATCGAGAAGAAGTAGACCGTCCCGCCGTCCTTGCAGCACAGCACCGAGGCGAGCTCCGTCCCGCCGACGTTCACGCAGTTCACGACCAGATCGGCGAGATGCGGCATCGCCGCGGGCAGCGCTTCGAGCACGGCCAGCGTGTCGCGCGCGTCGGCGACGACGAGCCGGTCGACATACTGGTGCTCGCGCAGCAGCGCCGCGCCAGGCGTCTCGCCGTCCGGAACGATCCCGACGACGCAGCCCTCGCGCCCGACGCGGTCGCGCGCCTGCGCGCACGCCAGGATCCCCGACTTGCCGTCGGCCCCGATCACGCAGACGGTTTCGCCGGCGCGCGCGATCCGGCGCACCTGGGCCGGCGCGCCGGCGACGTCGAGCACCGCGAGCGCGACGTCGGTCGGCAGATCGCCGGGGAGCCGCGCGTAGATCCCGCTCTCGAACAGGATCGCCTTGCCGCGCACGTGCACTTGTCCGGTCGCGACGTCGACGTCCTCGATCGCGTCGAGACGCAGCGGCGTGAGCGTCAGCGAGACGAGTGACGCGATGCGGTCGCCGGCCGCGACGTCGTCGCGCGACGCGAGCGCCGGGCCGATCTCCGCGACGCGGCCGACGAACATCCCGCCGCTCCCGGTGACCGCGTTGTGCTGCTTCCCGCGCTCGTTCACCGTCGCGAGGATGTGCGCGCCGATCGCGAACGCGTCGCCGCCGCACGCTTCGGCGATCTGCTTGAACGACGCGCTGTCGACGTTGAGCGTCTCGACCTCGCAGAGGATCTCGTTGGCGTACGGCACCGGCGTGTTGTCGAGCCGCCACGCCGCCTGCGGCAGCGCGCCCTTCGGCTCGAGGACGCGGTGCGAGCCGAGCCGGCAGCCGCTGCCGAGCGGCGCGACGAGGCGCGCGTCGTCGAGGGCGTTCGTCATGCCAGCGCTTCGACCGGGAGGCCGCCGCGCTCGAACGGCGTCGAGAGCACGACCGTCGTGCGGGTCCGCGCCACGCCGGGGACGCGCTTGAGCTTGGTCAAGAACTCGTCGAGGTGGGCGGTCGAGCGCGTCACCACCTTGAGCATGAACGTCTCGTCGCCGGCGACGCTGTGGATCTCGAGGACCTCGGGGAAGCCCTGGACCGCCGTCGTGAACGCGTCGTAGTCCAGATCGGCCGTGCAGTACGCGCCGACGAACGCGGTGAGCTCGTAGCCGACGCGGCGGGCGTCCACCTGCGCGGCGTACCGCATGACGAAGCCCCGCGACTCGAGCCGCTTCACGCGGTCGTGAACCGCCGGGGGCTTGAGGTTGACCAGCACACCCAGCTCGGCGTACGTCGAGCGAGCGTTCCGCTGGAGCGCTTCCAAGAGGCGCAGGTCGGTCCGATCGAGCTCCGGATGCCCGCCGGTAGGCCGACCGTTTCGAGCCTCCATCGATTCGGGCTTTGCGATCATAGACCCAGGAATTCTTCGGCCCGCGGAGGCGGTCCTCGCCCACGCGGCTTTCCGGTTCCACGTTCGTGGTATCGCCGAACTACAGGGCGAGGCGTTCGCGTTGGTAAGGGGCGCAGGATGGCGCGGTAAGGCACAGTGGACGTACGAGACCGTACGTTTACGTACCGACCACCGGGAACCGCCGACGATACGATGCTCGTCTGATGCGGAGTGAGAAGACAAGCATTGGCGCGCGGCTTCCGGGAGCACGTCGATGCACGTGATCTCCGAAGCCGAAGCATGCCGCTGGCTCGGGCGCCGCGTCTCGCTGATCGCCGCCGAAAGCGGACCGGTCGCGACCGGACGGCTGCAGCACGTCTCTTCCCGCAGCGCGTTTCTGCTTCAAGAGGATCGTAGCATCGAGCCGTTTGGGGGCACGGTTCGGCTGATCCCGCTCGCGCACATCGATCGCATCGTCCCGGCCGAAAGCGAGGGATCTCGATGAAATATCTCGTGTTCTGCCAATGCGGTCACGGGCTCGACCGTCATAGCCTCGAGGGCTGCTCGGGCGACGGGCGGATGCCTTGCCGCTGCCGCAACGACCAGGAGCGCGCGCTGGACAGCGCGATCGAGTACGCTCGCCGCCATCCGTGGGGCGCCGCCGCGACGACCGAGCTGGGCGAGTCCGAGATCGCCTGAGACAGGGCCGGCCGGCCCGCGCGAGGGAACGCTCGCGCGATGATCTTCCGGACCCCCGGCGCTTCTCAGGCCGCCGCGTTCGCATGCGCGCTGGCCGCGGCGGGCGTCCTCGCGGCGGGATGCGCGCGCACCGGCGCCGGCGGCACGGCGCCGGGCGCGAACGCGCCGCCGCGGACGGTGCGGTTCGCGATCGCGGCCGATCCGCAGTCGCTGAACCCGCTCTTCGCGCACGTCGACGCGAACAGCGTCGAGCAGCAGATCGCGCGGCTCGCCTTCGAGCCGTTCATCGACGTCGACGAGCACGGGACGCCCGTGCCGGTGCTGCTCGACCGCATACCGACGGTCGAGAACGGCGGCCTCTCGCGCGACGGGCGCGTCATCACCTATCATTTGCGCGCGGGGGTGCGGTGGCAGGACGGCGTGCTGGTGACCTCGCGCGACGTCGTGTGGACGCTGCACGCGATCCTCGACGACCGCAACGCGGTGCGCTCGCGCGCCGGTTACGACCGCGTCGCGAAGGCCGAAGCGCTGAACGATCGCACGGTGCGCGTGACGCTGAAGGAGCCGTGGGCGCCGGCGGTCGCGACGCTGTTCAGCTACGGGACGGCGCCGCAGTACGTCCTTCCCGCGCATCTGCTCGAACGCGAGGCGAACCTCGAGCAGAGCGCGTTCTCCTCGCACCCGGTCGGGAACGGGCCGTACCGGTTCGTCGCGTGGTCGCGCGGCGATCATCTGGTGTACGAGCCGAATCCCGCGTACTGGCGCGGCGCGCCGAAGCCGGCGCAGCTCTACGTGCGGATCGTTCCGGATCCCGGAACGAACTTCACGCTGCTGCAGAGCGGCGCGCTCGACTGGAACCTGCTCTCGCCGGCGCAGCGCGCCTCGCTCGGCACGCCGGCACAGCTCGGTTTCCGGACGGTTCCGCTCGCGCTGGTCGCCGGGATCGCGATCAACGTGACGCACCCGCCGCTCGACGACGTGCGGGTCCGGCGCGCGATCGCGGCGTCGATCGACCGCGAGGGGATCTCGAAGAAGATCACGTTCGGGCGGTATCCGGTCGTCGACACGGCGCAGCCGCTGTGGTCGTGGGCGCGCGATCCGTCGGTGCGCGAGCCCGCGTACGACCCGGCGTCGGCGGACCGTTTGCTCGACGCGGCCGGCTGGAAGCGCGGCGCCGACGGGACGCGGACGAAGGACGGCAAGCCGCTCGCACTCACGTACGTGCAGTTTCCCGAGTCGGCGACCGGCGTGCGCGTCGCGACGCTGGTGCAGAGCGAGCTCGGCGCGCGCGGGATGCGGATCGCGATCAAGCAGCTCTCGAACGCGCAGCTCTTCCTCCCGAAGTCACAAGGCGGGACGCTCGCGAACGGCAACTTCGACATGGCGTACGTCCCCTGGCCGCTCGGCGCGGATCCCGACGACTCGTTTCTGCTGACGTGCGGCGGCAACGCGAACTCCATGCGCTGGTGCGATCCCCAGGCCGACGCGCTGGAGCGGCGCGCGGTCGTCGCGCCGAGCCGCGCGGAGCGGCGGCGGCTGTATTCGGCGATTCAGCGGCGCGTGGCGGATCAGGTGCCGGTCGTGTACCTGTTCAACCCGTCGTACTCGTACGCGTACCGCAAGACCCTCCACGGCTTCGCGCCCAACGCCTTCAATGCGACCTGGAATGCTTATCGATGGACCCTTCAATGGTAAATAGCAAGAGAGATAGAGAGTCTACTTCATAAGATGAACGCCGAAGTAAACAAAAACGATCAGGCCTTCGAGGTAAAACCCAAACTGAGCGAGCGAAAAAAACCGAGTTGCAGGGCGATACACGTCAAAGTCGCCCATGTCCTGAGAGCCGGCAAGGCTTCCGATTGCGACGTATCCCGCGATCACTGACAGCACGAAAAGAACCTCGGCGGCTATGAAGGGCTGCATTGATGCACTGGTGATACCAGCGCCGAGGCGGTCTTTCAATATGGTGATCAATCCGGCAGGTGCAAAAAGAAACGCGGATGCGAGCGTAACTAAGAGCTTCGTCTGCTCTAAGTAAGTCTTGGAGGCCTCTTTCTT
>DATHLL010000364.1:0-6107 GCA_035488195.1 Candidatus Elarobacter sp.
CTGCGCGTTCGCGAGCGCCTGCGCGCCGAGCTCCTGCTCGCCGTGCACGGCCCACACGCCGAAATCGCGCCCGCCCGCGCTCGCGTGGATACGCGAGAGATCGCCGGCGGAGAACTCGACCAGATACGTCGGCATCTTCGGCGTCCGCTCGAACGTCGTCGTCGCGAGCGCGCCGTTCGGCGTGCGCGTCGCGACCGGCATGTTCGAGACGGCGCTCCACGCCTGAGGGACCGTGACCGTGAGCTGGAACGTCGCACGGAACGCCGGCTCGTCCCAGCACGGGAACATGCGGCGCGCGTCCGTCGCCTCGAACTGCGTCGAGAGCATCGTCCCGATCGTCGCGCCGGCGCGGTACGGCTGCACGAACAGCCCTTGCGGCGCCGTCTCCAGCCGGCCCGTGTACGCGAACGCCAGCGTGTGGCGCCCCGCCGGAGCGGGGCTCGCGAGCGTCACGGTCGTCATCTGCTTCGCGTCGTCGCTCTGCACGCTCGCGACCGGAGCGCCGTCGAGTTGCACGCCGGTGAGCTGCTCGTGCAGCGAGTTGAACGCGATCGTCGCGACCGGCTTGCGCATTTCGAGCGCGATCGTCTCGCTCCCCGTCAGCGTCTTGGTGCCGGCGTCCGGCGCGATCCTCACCTGATAGTCGAGCGGGACGACGTCCTTCGGCAACCGGCCGGGCGTCGTCTCGAAGTCGAACGGCGGCTTCGCCACGCCGACCGACCCGATCGACGCGAACAAAGCGAGGGCCAGCGCGGCGCGCAAAACGGCGGACGTCATCGCTCGGCAGTTCCGAGCGGTTTCGCGCGTTACCTAGCGAGCGCGGTGCTGGCGGAACGTGACGTTCAGGCGCTCGCCGGTGATCCGCGGGTCGCGCTTGACGCGGTGCTCCCAGTGGAGCTGCGTGTCGCCGGCCATCACGATCAGATCGCCGTGCGCGACGTCGACCGAGATCGGGTCGTGGCGCAAGCCGCTCTCCTTCTTCGGCCGGAGCTGGAACTCGCGCGTCGCGCCGAGCGAGAGCGAGGCGACGACCAGCCGCGCGTCGCGCGTCCCGTCGCGGTCGCCGTGCCAGGCGACCGCGTCGTTGCCGTCGCGGTAGCGGTTGAGGAAGCAGTAGTCGTACGTCGTCCCGGTGTGGCGTTCGACCATCTCGCGGACAAGCGCGAGCGCCGGCGTCCAGGGCTGCGGCATCTTCTCGCCGCGGCCGGCGGTCTGCCGCGGGACGAGGACCCGCTTGCCGTACATCACCCGCGAGTCGGCGCGCCAGCGCGTGTCGGCCCGCAGCTCGCGCACGACCGCGTCGGCCAGGTCGCGGTCGAGGAACTCCGGGACGTAGGTGACGTCGCCGCGGTCGCCGACCAGGCGCGTCGGGGCCGCGGCGGAGGCGAAGAGCGCCAGTTGGCGCGAGAGGGCCGCCATTACGAACATACGTTCGCCGCGGCGGCCCGCGGTCCCTATCGGTTCTCGCGCGCCTTACGTGTCTCGCGATCGTTCGCGCGCTCGATCTCTTCCGCGATCTCGCCTTTGCGCATGTGCGTGGTGACGTGCGCACCGAGGTCGCGCGCCTCGGCGAGGAGCTCGTCCTTCGTCTTCCCCTCGACGTCGACGTCGCGGTACGACTCACCACGCGGGTTCGGCCCGCCGCTCTCGGCGTGCGGGTCCGAGGGTCCCTTGTGGTCCTTGGGCTCCCAGTGATCGCCCACTTTCTCGAAGGAGTGCTTCACCGAGGCCCAGGCCGCGCGATGCGCGCGCTCCTCGTCGCCGTCGTACGTCTTCTCCGCGCTTTCGAGCGTCTTCTCGTACGTGTCTTGCGCCTTCTTCGGGGAGCGTTCGAGCGTCGAAGGCAGGTCGGCGTATTCGCCGTTCTTTCCCTTTGCCGGCATGCCACGTTCGTACCCAGCGCGGCCGGGTACAGGTCGCACATGAACGACGAACCGACGCGCGACGACGAATCCGACGAGCTCGACGATGCGGTGATCGCCGCGGATGCAACCGGGATGCTCGCCGGAGAGCGACTGATCACCAACGCGGAGATCGAAGCCGGGTTGGAGTCGACTGACTAGCGTTAGTATCTCCTGACCATTGTTGCGTTCGGAGATGCCCATCTGACGATCTGCACCTCCGAACGCTCAGGTCGGCAGGTGACGTGTAACCCGTGACGTAACCGGCTCGGACGTGAACGGAACCCGGAGTGCGCGCGCCAATCTCTGGGAGAAGGCCATGAGTCTTCCGATGGCGCGCGACGAAGATTTCTTCGGCCCCAACCGGCGGCCGATCGGCGTGGACCCCAAGCACCTGCGCGTGATCAACGACACCGCGCTGCGCTCGCGACTCATCATGGCGGGGATCGCGGAGGGGTTACAGTCGCCGAAAGGGCCGCAGCGCATCAAGTCGATCATCAGGTTGTATCCCGACTTCGACGCGCCGCGGCCGACCAACAAGCCGCGCATCGTCCGCGCCGCACAGCCGCCCGCGCAGGAGCCGGCGCGCACCGCCTTCGGGTTGCCGACCGTCGAGCAGCTCAACGCCCTGCTGACGCGGATCCACCAGGCGGAGCGCGAGGTGAGCCAGGAGATGCAAGGCCGCTTGAGCGCCGACATCAGCCGGCTCAAACGCCAAATCGCTACCCTCGAGGGCGACGAGTTCGAGCGGGCCTTCCGCGAGCTCGACAACGCGATGCGCCAGCGCCGCGAGCTCGGGAACCAGATCCGCGAGGAAGCGTTCCGCCGCATCGACGCCGACAGCTCCTTCGAGCCCCGCCGCTACCTCCGCCTGATCGCCCGCGAACGCGGTTAGGCCCCACTCACTGCATCGGCGGGATGCCCTCGGTGGCCGGGCGGTCGCACTGCGGGTGACCGCAGAGGCAGGCGCCGTCGCCGTGCTCGCCCTGCGCGTGGTCGGCGCAGTGCCGGCTGCAGAACTCGGCGTTCGGGTCGATGCGCTCGACGCCGGTGGCATATGCTTCTTTCGGATAGGGACGCGTGCACAGGCACGCGTCGTGACCGCAGCGGTCCGAGGTCGTCATGACGGCTTCGTACCCCGCCCGAACGGGTACGATCCGGCGCACGTGGGGGTAACGACGCAAGCGTACCAAACGGCCGAGATCGTTCATGGTGCGCGGCGTCGAAACGAGGGGTGTCCTTCGCCCGGGGAGTAGGGATCGCGCAACGTGATCCGTAGCATCGCGGCCGACGGTCGTCCCGATCTCGGCGGAGTTTTCCGTCCGATCGATCGTCCGCGCGTTCTCGAGCGGCTCGCGACGGCGGCGCAGTACCGGATCGCGACGATCATCGCGCCGGCCGGCTTCGGCAAGTCGGTGGCGGTGCGCCAGTTCCTCGCCTCGATGCCCTCGGCGATCGTCTACGACGTCCCGCCCGACGCCTCGGCGCTGATCCCGTTCGTCCGCGGCTTCGCCGACGCGCTCGAGAGCGCGGTGCCGGCGCTGCGCCGCTCGCTCGCCACCGCGCTCGACGGCGCCCGCAGCTCCGAGGCGCCGGGGCGCGACCTCGCGGCCTGGGTCGCGACGCACATCCGCACGCTGGACACGCTGATCGTCGTCGACGACCTGCACAACGGCGAGGGCGATCCGGAGATCTCGCGCTTCATCGCCGCGCTGGTCGACCGCACGAAGGACGGTCCGCGCTGGCTCTTCTCCTCGCGCAGCCCGCTGCAGCTCCCGGTCGCGTCGTGGCTGGCGTACGGCGAGTCCGATCTCGTCGTCGACGCGGTCGACCTGCGCTTCACGATGGACGAGGCGAAGCAGAGCGCGCGCGCGACGCGCGTCGCGGTCCGCGAAGAGGAGCTGGAGCAGATCCTCGGGCTGATCGACGGCTGGCCGGCCGCGCTGACGTTCGCGCTGCGCACGTCGACCCGCGCGAGCGATCTGCGCGCGGTCTCGGCCGGGACGCGCGAGATGGTGTACCGGTATCTCGCCGAGCAGGTGTGGCATTCGCTGGACGACCGCATCCGCGGCTTCCTGCGGACCGCCGCGTTCTTGCCGCGCCTCGAGACCCGTCTCGCCGTCGCGGCCGGCTTCGACGACGCCGCCTCGATCATCGAGTCGCTGCGCGAGCGGGTCGCGTTCATCAGCGTCCTCGACGCCGGCGTCTACAAGCTGCACGATCTCTTCCGCGACTTCGTGCAGCGCCAAGTCCAGCTCGAAGGCGACGAAGCGCTCCGCGCCGCGCAAGTCAGCGCCGGCCGCCTCCTCGAGCGCATGGGCATGTTCGGCGAAGCGCTCGAGCGCTTCTCCGAAGCACGCGCCGCCCGCGAAGTCGAGCGCGTGCTCGCGGAATACAACTTCACGCTGCTCGAGAAGGGCTGCTTCGACATCGCCGAGCGCGCGCTGCGCACGCTCCCCGGCGCGATCGCTTCCCGCAACCCGCGCGTCCTCGCATTGCGTGCGGCGCTCGAAGATGCCCACGGCCGCGTCGACCAAGCCGAACGCTGGTACGGCGCAGTGATGGAACAAGTCCGCGACGACGACATCACCTTCGCGGTCGCCGTCGCGCTACGGTACACGCTGTTGCTGTTCCAGCAAGGCCGGTTCGAGACGGCGCCGGTCCTCGAGGCCTTCCGCGATCGCGATACCTTGGACGCGCCCGAACGAACGTCGGTTCTCGGCATGCTGGCGATGACATACGCGGCGCAAGGCCAGAACGCGGAAGCGCAGCAGACGATCGCCGAAGCGATCGAGCTCTCGGAGTTCGGCGACGACGGCCTTCGAATGCGGACGTTCGGGCGCGCGGCCACCGTTGCGTTCTACGGCGGTGACCACGCGGCGGCGGAGAGCTACACGCGCGAGGCGAGCCGGCTCGCGATCGAGCTCGGCGAGTTCGGGATGGCGGCGCGCTCGTTCAGCACCCTGACGGCCGTGAACTGGGCCGCGGGACGGATCCCGGTCGCCGCGTGGTACGCGGCGCAAGTCGCCGCGAACGCCGAGAAAGCCGGCGATCTGCTGATCCGCGTGAACGGGCTGCGCAACTTGATGGCGCTCGAGGCCGAGCGCGGCAACGACGAGCGCGTCGCGGAGATCGACCGCGAGCTCTCGTCGCTCTCGTACCGCGGACCGATGGCGCTGTGGGGCTACGTGATCGGGAGCGCGATGCTGCACACGTGGTCGGGCCGGCTCAACGAGGCGCAGTTGCTCCTGAGCAGCGTCTCCGACAAGGATCTGCTCCCGTACCAGAGCCGGATGCGGTACGCCTATCTGGCGGCCGTCTTCGCCAAGCTGGGCGCGCGCAGCGAAGCGCTCACCGCGCTGCGGAAGTACGAAGCCGCGACCGCGACGGATGACGATCCGCGCTCGATCTTCGACCGGATCCGGTGGACCGCCGAGCGGTTTGCGATCGTCGCGAACCTCACGCTCGACCGAAATGCGCTGGCCCAGCGCGCGTATCGCTCGCTCAAGCCGCCCACCGCGGATTTCAAGCCGTTCGACACTGCGCTGGTCGCGTTACTGAACCGCGCACCGGAAGACTTCGACGCCGCGCTCCGCGAGATGCGCCTGGCGGGCATCGCCGGGTTCGCACGCGCGCTGGAAGCCCTGGTCGGCGAGATCCGTCCATCGCGGCAGGACGAGGGCGCGGAAGTTGCCGCCACGTTGACGCCCGTCGAGCTCGAAGTGCTCCGGGCAATGGCGCACGGCCTGAGCAATCAAGCGATTGCCGACACGCAGCACCGGGCGATGAACACCGTGCGGACGCACGTCTCGTCCATCCTCCGCAAACTGGGCTGCGCTAATCGGGGTGAGGCGGTCGCGGCCGCCAGACGCCGGGAACTCGTCTAGCGCTGAAACGGGCTCGTCCTTTCGGACGAGTGTGGCCTCATCCGGGCCTTGATAGGGTGGAGTCGTCCCCCGCCCCCCCAAGGAGTACCCGGTGTTAGACGCCCTTCTCGCCGTCGCGATCATCGCCCCTTTCATCCCGCCGACCGGGATGTAGACGAGCAGTTTCGACGATGGAAGGACGCACCGCACTGGCCCGAACCTTGGTCGACGAGAAGGCCCAGATCGCTCAACGGGTGATGGAGCGTCTGGGACCTCGCTCGGCGGGGCAAGCCTCGGCACTGATCGTCCGGTCGCTGGTCTCGGCGGTCGGGCAGTCGGT
>DATHLL010000365.1:0-9019 GCA_035488195.1 Candidatus Elarobacter sp.
GCTCGGCGGCATTCGCGAGCGGGCAGTCCGGATACCGTGCCGCGTGGGTAAGCGCCGCGTCGCGCCAGCGGTCTTCGCCGGTCAACTCCGCGAGCGCCGTCGCGGCGAGCACCGCACGGTAGTGGAACGAGGCCGCGTCGAAGATCTCGAACGCTTCACCGAGCGCCGCGACCGCGGCGTCGCGCCGCCCGAGCGTCTGCTCGATCCGGCCTTGTGCGTAGCGCGCGTGGGCGAACGCGCGCCGGTCGCCGTGCACCGGATAGACCGGGTTCAAATTTTCGGTTCCGATCCGCGAGTACATCGTCGCGTAGCGCTGCGCGCGCGCCGCGTCGCTCGGCGCGTGCAGCACGGCGAGCATCACGAGGACCTGGCGGTCCTCGCCGAAGCACGACTCCCACGGCACCTCGAACGCGAGCGCGTCGGCTTGCGCCAGCTCTTCCAGCGCCCAGAACTCGTTCCCGGCGATGCGGGCGACGTAGGCGCGGTCGAGGTGGCCCATGATCCGCCACGTGACCGACGGTGCGATCGCGCGCGCCTCCTTGAACGCCCATTGCGCGTGGCCGGCGTTGCCCCGCATGAAGGCGTCCCAGCCGAAGACGCGGGTCGTCGCGAACTGGTGGACGCGCACGTCCGGCGTCCACGCGATCGCGTCGCTCGCGATCCGCGCCGCCGTGATCCCGGCCGCGTCGGCGGTCTCGTAGGCGACTTGCGCGAGCGCGTGGACCGACGGCGCGAGGGTTCCGACGTCGACCGGCTCGTCGCCGTGCGAAGTCGCGTACGCCACCGAGCGGATCAGGTCGTCGACGTGCGCGCGGTAGTTCCGGTTGCCGGCGTGGAGCCAGGCGCGGTAGGCGTACGCCGCGCAGGCGATGCTCGGGTCGGGATGCGCGGTCGCGAGCGCCGCCTCGGGGGCGTGCGGGTCGCACTCGCGCCGGAACCAGCGCATGCGCAGGTCGTGGTAGGCCATCGTCGCCGCGCCGTTCTCGACGCGCTCGGCGAGCTTGCGCGCGTCGGCGTAGCGCGACTCGGCCGTGCCGAAGTCGCGCACCGCGGCGTAGAGGCGCCCGTACTCGACGTCGCATCCGAACCGGCCCTCGTCGGTGAGGAACAGGTCGTCGACGCCGGCGAGATAGGCGATGGCTTGGGTCGGGTCGCGGCGGCCGAGCGTCTCCGCTTTGAGCAGGGCGGCCTGCTCGGCGGCGGCGTCGTCCCAGTCTTCGCACCCGTCGAGGAGCTCGAGCGCGGCGTCGTACTGGGCGGCTCGCTGCGCCACGCGGGCGAGGCGCAGCGAGTCCGGTTCCACGGCGCCGGGGCGTTCCGTCATCATGATGTCGATTCCGATCTCGCGGCCTGCTCAGTCCGTGATGTCGTTCAGATTGACGTTGTCGTTCGGTCCGAGCACGGCGGGGACCGTGGGCGCGGCTCCGGCGTCGTTGCCGCTCGCCGTGATCGTCTCGCCCAGCGGCGTGACGTAGCTGTTGCGCACTTGGATCGTGTAGATGCCCGGCGGCAGCGCGTGGAGCCAGAACGTTCCGTCGCTCGCCGTCACCGTGTTGTTCACCACGTTGCCGAGCACGTCGACGGCGAGGACCGACGCATTGGCGACGTTCTTCCCGGCGGCGTTGCGGACGTGTCCCTGCACCTGGGCGGCGGAGCTCGCGGCCGAGACCGACGGCTGCACGTAGATCGCGCCGTTCGCGTACTTCACCGAGCGCAGCACGTTGAAGTCGAGCGTCACGTGCGGCACCGTACCGCCGGGGAGACCGGTGAGAACGAAGGTGCACGGGAAGTCGACGGCGATCACCGAGCTGGTCAGCGGCTGCGCGGCCGTCCCCCACAGGATCGGGATCGTGAACTTGCCGATCGTGACGTTCGTCGTCTTCGGGTCGATCAGCACGCGCACGGCGCTGTAGGTGCCGGCCGGCGCGCTGCCGCTGAAATCTTCCGAGTGGTCTTGCAGATCGAGCAGGTTGACGACGTCCGGCTTCGCGTTCGTCACGAACGGAACGGCGCTGCCGTCGGGCTTGACGACCTGCACGGCGTCGATCCCCATGTTGACCGCGATCCCGGGGATGCCGCTGACCGGCGCGTCGAACAGGCTGACCTTCAGCTTCGAGGTCAGCATCGGCGTCCCGCCGAGCACATCGTAGGGGGTCTTCAACGACGAGTCCGAGCCCGTCGGAACGGTGCTGAGGGTGGAACCGCCGCTGCACGAGGCGAGTGCGAGCGCGGCAAGGAGAACGACGGCTTTCATCCGTGAAGTGTCCCTTTCGGAAACGGCGCCGGCGCGATGGCCGACGAGAGCTCGCTCCGCGAGCCCGCCGTACAGAGACCGGAGTCTCGTACGAACGTACCGTGGGTGCCGCCCTCATCCGTGAAGACCAGCCGGCGGGCGAAAACCGGCTATGTCGATACCTTCCCGAGAGTAGCGCGCATCACACCCTTTGAGAACGCTGCGTCCGTAAAACCTCCGTCAGAAGCCGGCGTGCGTCGACACCCCGTCGACGCGTCAACGCTAGCGCGCCGCGCGCTCTTGCACGAGCTCGTGACCGGCCGGCTCGCCGATCCCCTCACGCAGATACGAGCGCGAGAGCGCGACGTACTCGGGGCCGGCGTGCTCGACCCACGCGATCGACGCGCCTTCGAGCTGCTTTTTCACCACCGCGGGAGAGCCGGCGACGACGACGCGCGGCGGGATCTGCGCGTTCACGCCGACGACCGAGCCGGCCGCGACCAGGCTCTGCTCGCCGACCACCGCGCCGTTGAGCACCGTCGCGTTCGTGCCGATCAGCGCGCCCTTCCCGATCCGGCAGTCCTCGAGGATCGCGCAGTGGCCGACCGTCGCGCCCTCTTCGATCACGGTCTCGCAGTGCTCGCTGACGTGGACGACCGAGTTGTCCTGCACGTTGGCGCGCGCGTGGATGCGGATCGGCCCGTTGTCGCCGCGGATCACCGTCCCGAACCAGATCGAGGCCTCCTCGCCGACCTCGACGTCGCCGATCAGCACGGCGGTCGGCGCGACGAAGGCGGACGCCGCGACCTTCGGGCGCTTGCCACGGTACTCGACGATCATCGTGTTCCTCCGCAAGAGTGGGCGCATCGGGGGCGAACCCCGGACGTACCTTGAGCGAGCACCGTCACCGTACCCCTCTGCGCGGCACCAAAGTCGTCCCGCGCCCCAAGCCGGACGATCCGGACTACGCCGAGGTGAACTACCGCTACGCCGGGCAGACCGGCCACATCCACGAGGTGGTCGAGATCGGCGGCCGCGAGCTCGCGAAGGTCGGCTTCGACGACCGCAAGATCGTCTATTACTACCTCGACGACCTCGAGCGCGAGGAGGCGGCGCCGAAGCGCACCTTTCACGACCTCCCGGAGTAGCGCCGGGTCACCGCGCGCCGGAGGGGCCGACGCGCTGCGTGATCGTCAGCATGATCGAACGCGGCGCGAGCCCGAACCGTTCGCTGCCTTCGGCGAGCGCGTTCGGCGGGATCGAGCCGGCGTTCGCGGCGAGGAAGACCGAGTTGAACGGCTGGTAGTTGCCGAGGCCGATCAGCCCGTAGTCCTGCGTCGCCTGGTTGAACACGTTCTGCACGCCGAGGTTGATCGTCGTGTTGCGGAGCTGTTTCGTCAGTGCCCCGTTGAAGAAGGTGTAGCTGGGCCGGTTGTAGCCGTTGTTCGGGCCGACGTAGAACCCGTCGAGCCGCAGCTCCAAGCCGTGACCGTCGTTCACGTCGGCGCCGATGGAGCCTTTGTGGAGCGGGACCCCGCTGATCTGCGCGCCGGGGATCACGTTCCCGTTGTTGAGCAGGAAGAAGTTCGAGAACCCCGTCTGGTACGCCGACTGCACGTCGTACGAGTAGTCGAAGTAGAGGCGCGGCGAGACGCGCGTGCGCCCGCCGATCTCGATTCCGCGATACCGGCCGGACGCCGCGTTCGCGTAGGTCTGCACGGTGACGAGCGGCGCGAGCTGCCCGGCCGAGGTCAGCGGGTTGACCGCGAACTGCGGGCACGCCTTGTTGAACTTCGCGAGATACCCGTTCACGCCGTTCAGGTTCGCCTGGAACAGCGGGTCGTTCATCAGGCTGGGTACTTGGCTCAGGATGAACTGGGAGTTGATGATCTGGTTGCGGATGCTCGTGTCGTAGAAGCTGACCTGCACCTGCGAGTCGGCGTGGAAGCGGTGCCCGATCGCGAGCTCGACGTCGGTCGCGGTCTCGGGCTGCAGCGCCTCGCCGGGCGCGGTGCCGATCGAGGTGAGATCTCCGCACTTCACGTTCACCGCGCCCGGATCGGTGAAGTCCGCGACGTTGCCGGTGATCGCGACGCTCGGGAAGTCGTCGCCGCGCCCGGCGGTCACGCGAACGACGTCGTTCGAGGTCGGGCGCATGACGAGCGAGAGCCGCGGGTCGAAGGTCGTGCTGCGCTCGACCGAGCTGTTCTTCCACCACAGGTTCGCGAACGCCGTGACGCGCGGCGAGAAGTCGAACTCGTCCTTCAGATAGTAGTTCGTCGTCGCCTGGCCGAGCACGGGCTGGAACTTGCCGCGGTTGTTGCCGGTGACTTGCTGACGTTCGCCGGTCAGCCCGACGCCGAACGTGTTGCGACCCGTCACGACGTTGTCGCCCGCGGAGAAGCCGAAGGTGACGAAGCGGCTCTCCGAGGGCGAGAGCGTGCGCGTCGCGGCGACCGAGTAGTCGTCGGTGTACATCGTCGCGTCGAAGACGTGGATCCCGGCTTGGTGCGTGAGCCGCAGCGTGTAGTCGATCACCTTGTCCTGCTGGAACCGGTACGGTCCGCCGCCGGCCGGGCCGGAGGTAAGCCGGGCGTAGTCGCCGATCGTGTAGCAGTGGTTCCCCGCGTTCGTGGCGATGGGGAACGCCGGGGTGCTCGTGCTCGCGTAGGGCGGGCACGGGGTCGTGCCGTCGGGCGCCGGGATCGGCGCGCCGGCCGCCTGCGCGATCGTCTGCTGCGCGTTGTAGTACTGCTCCTCGTACGCGACCGCGTCGTTGTCGCCGTTCCCCGTCTTGTCGTCGTACGAGTACGCGCCGTAGTAGGTGAGCGAGGCGCTCGTGCGCGGCGAAAACGCGTAGCTCAGCTTGGCCAGATCGTCGCGGAGCGTGTACGCCGCCGAGACCGGGTACGTGTTGGCGGCGATGTTCGCCGAGGTGATGTCGGCGCCGAGGTTCCCGGTCTGCGTGCGCATCCCGGGCGCGAACTGCCCGTACGTACCGCTCACCGAGTTCTCGAGCGCGTAGCCGAAGCGCCCCAGCGTCCCGGTCGCCAGGAGCCCCGACTCCATCTTCCCCTGGTTGCCGAAGCCTTGGATGAGCTGCGCCTGCGGCGTGCGCGTCGGGTTCAGCAGTTGCAGGTCGACCGCGCCGCCGATCGCGTCGACGCCGTAGATCCCTTGCGCGCCGGTTCCATAGATCACCGAGACGTTGCGCAACGCGAAGAACGGCGAGAGCTGCAGGTTGTACGATCCGCCGCCGGCGCCGAACGGGCCGATCGGGTGGCCGTCGAGCAGCACCTGCGTCTCGCTCGTCCCGATCCCGCGCACGTTCAGCGCGAGGTCGTCGCCGACCGCGGAGTCCTGGCTGCTCAGGTTCACGCCGGGCAGCACGTAGAGCGAGTCGCCGTAGCGGACGTAGTTCTGGCGCACGATGCGGTCGATCGAGACGTCGGCGTTGATCGTCGAGGACGTCTGCAGCGCTTGGCCGCGCGCGGCGCTCGAGACGCGGCCGATCTCGCGGAGCGGGCCTTGTGTCAGCGCGGCACGCTGCATCACCGTGCGGATCGCGGCGCTCGACGTTCCCGGCGGGACTGCGACGTCGTCGGATCGCCCGGCGCCGTATCCCTGGGCGCGCACGTCGACGTGATAGATTCCGGCCGGCCGGTTCGCGAACACGACCGAGCCGTCGGCGCCGGTCGCCGCCGTCGCGACACGCGCGTCGCCGGAGTACAGGTCGACCGCCGCGCCGGCGATCGGCAGCTCCGAGCTGACGTCGATCACCGTCGCGGTGATCGTCGCTCCTCCGGGCGGCGGCGCCGTATCTTGGGCGCGGGCGGGAGCGTACGCGGACAACGCGATGAAGGCGCTCAGCGTTGCCGCGAGCGCACGAAGCGAGGACTTCACGCCTCAACCGCTACCTGCCGAGTCTTAAGGCGCCGTCATCCGAAACTTAAGCGCGCGTTATGAGCGTGTCTCCGGCGCACCGCGGGAGGGCCGCCCGGCGGCGGTCCGAATGCGAGGTGCGTGCTGACTCCCGCGATGCCTCCCGAGCCAGTCCCGGTCTACTCGGGCTTCGACTACGTCACCGTCGACGCGCAGCGCCGCCGCGTCTACGCCGCGCACGGCGGCTCGAACCGGCTGCTGGTCGTCGACGCCGATTCCGGGAAGGTGCTGGGACAGGTCCGCGTCGGACCGATCCACGGCGTCGCGGTCGATCCGGCGAACGGGCACGTCTTCACCGGCGGCGGGGACAGCGTCGTGAGCGAGGTCGACCCGGTCGCGCTCAAGGTGGTGAACCACGTCGAGGTCGGCGGTGAGGTCGACGCGATCGCCTACGATCCCGCGAACGGGCGGATCTACGCCGACGAGGACGACGGGACGCGGATCTTCGTCGTCGACGCGAAGACGTTCAAGCTCGTCAAGACGATCGCGATCCCCGGCCACAAGCCCGAGTACCTCGCGATCAACCCGAAGACGCACGAGGTCTACCAGAACATCGACTCCGACTCCGAGATCGCGGTGATCGATCCGGCGACGATGGCGGTGAGCCGTACGATCCCGACGCCCGAGATCAAGCACAACCACCCGCTGCAATACGACGCCCAGTACGATCAGATCGTGATCGCCGGCGGCGGCGTGATGAGCGCGTACTCGCCTGCCGGAAAGAAGCTCGGTCAGATCGCCGCCGGCGGGTTCGACCAGTGCGATCTCGACCCGACGCAGCACGTGCTCGCATGCGCCGGCGAGGGGGGCGTGACGCGCTTCCGGCTCCAGCGCGGCGCAGCGCCGGTGCAGCTCGACAAAGCCGCGGTCGCCCCCGGCGTGCACACGCTCGCCGTCGACCCCAAGACCCACGCGGTCTTCGCCGTGTGGGCCGACCGCGACGGCAAGGGCGACTTCGTCCAGAAGCTGGTGCCTTAGCGGCCGCTGCGCTTGTTGATGGTGCCGCGGCAGCCGGGGACGTTGCAGGTGCAGCGCTTGCGGTCGGAGTGATACGTGCTGACGTAGTCGACGGTGATCTCTTCGCCGGGCGCGATGTCGCGCAGCGCCAGGACGAGGAGCTTCTTTCCGAACGTCTGCATGAACGCGTTCGGCCGGCAGGAGTGGTTGATGTAGTGCGTGCCGTTGCCGCCGCGGCCGCCGTCGATGCTCCAGCGCTCGTCGAGCCCGGAGATGCGCAGCACCCGGCGGCGCGCGCCGCGGCGCTCGGCCTCGGCGTTCGTGATCCGCTCGCCGGTGTACTCGGCGATCGTCCTGCGACGCGCGAACGGCGCGGTGGCGAAGCAGCCCCGTCCGTGGATTCGCGACCGGCGCACGGCGAGGCCGTTCGCGAGCTTCATCCTCATCGGCGGCGCTTTCGTCGCGCGCAGCCGGGCGAACCCTCTTCGGCCCCGGGGGGCTCCGCAGGGCAATCGAGAACGACGGCTTGTGGCTGTTCCTCCAGGGAACCGGCTTCTCGACGCGCTTCCCGGTGAGGAACGGGAACGGCTCGCGGGGCTCGTTCGGATCAAGACGATGGACCGCGGCGAGACGACGACGCGGGCCGACACCGTGATGGAGTGCGTCGATTTCCCGATCAGCGCGCTGATGTCGGTGACGGGGCTGCTGGAGAGCGGGACGACGTTCGAGATCGCGAGCGTCGGCCGCGAGGGCTTCGTCGAGGTCGACGCCGCGCTCGAGTCGCGGATCGCGCTGCGGAGCGCCGCCTGCTCGTTCCCGGGCGAGGCGGTCCGCATGTCGATCGAGTCGTTCGACATGATGCTCCGCGAGAGCCGGCCGTTCGCGCGCCTCGTGCGGCGCGCGGTGCGCGCGCGGTTGTTCGTCACCGAGCAGAACAGCATGTGCAACCTGCGCCACTCCATCGTCGAGCGGCTCGCGCGCTGGCTCCTGGTCGCCTGCGAGCGCCTCGATCGCCGCGACTTCCCGGTCACGCACGACGTCCTCGCGACGATCCTCGGCGCGCGCCGCGCCGGCGTCTCGGAAGCGGCGGCGGAGCTGCAGCAGCGCGGCGCGATCGAGTACCAGCGCGGGCTCGTCGCGATCGGCGACAAGGAGCGGCTCGTGGAGGCGTCGTGCGAGTGCTACGAAGCGTGCAACGTCGCGATCGAGGAGAGCGTCGCGGAGCTCGGCGAAGGCTGAGCGCGTTTCGTGGACGAGATCGCGATCGCCGGGATTCACGTCCTCGGCCGGCACGGAGCGTATGCCGGCGAGCAGGACACGCCGCAGCTTTTCGACGTGGCGGTGCGGCTCTACGCGGACGTTTCCGCGGCGTGCGCATCCGACGCGCTCGACGATGCGCTGGACTACGCCGAGCTGCACCGCCGCGTCGTCGCGGTCGTCGAAGAACGGTCGTTCGCGCTGCTCGAACGGCTCGCCGCCGAGATCGTGCGGGCGGTGTTCGAGGACGAGCGCGTTCTCGGTGCCGAGGTGTCGATCGGCAAGCCGGGACGGCTGGGCGGCGCGACGGCGACGGTGACGCTGCGCCGCGCGCGGACCGGGCGCTTCGAGGATCTGTTCCGGTAAGACGAACGGCCGTCCGCGGTTACGGCGAGACGAGCGAGGACCACGATGACGAGCCGCCGCGGTGCGCGCCGAGCGCGGACGGCGCGACGCGCACGATCAGCGACTCGGTGACCGCGCCGCGCCGGTCGCGAAAGAACGCCGCGGCACGGACGCGCAGCGGCTCGCTCGACGCGCGAACGGCGAACGGCGCACGGTAGCGCGGCGACGCAGGCGACGGCGTGCCGCCGTCGGTCGTGTAGCGAATCGTCGCATCGCCGAGCGGGA
>DATHLL010000366.1:0-7252 GCA_035488195.1 Candidatus Elarobacter sp.
CCGGCCGCTGCTGGGCTGGATCTCCGACCGGATCGGCCGCGAGACGACGATGTTCTGGGCCTTCCTGCTCGAGGGGATCGGGATCTTCGCGCTGATGCAGTACGGCACGTCGCCGGTTCCGTTCGTGCTGCTCTCCGGGCTCGTGTTCTTCGCCTGGGGCGAGATCTACAGCATCTTCCCGGCGACGACGCGCGACCACTTCGGCCAGAAGTACGCGACGACCAACTACGGGATGCTGTACACCGCGAAGGGAACGGCCTCGCTGCTGGTCCCGCTCGCGAGCGTCATCACCGCGAAGACCGGGAGCTGGTCGGCGGTGCTCGCGATCGCGGCCGGGTTCAACATCATCGCCGCTCTCATGGCCCCGCTCGTGCTGCGCCCGCTGCGCGTGCGCGCGATCCGCGACGACGCGGGTTCCCCCGTCTCCCAGCCCACGCCCGCGACCGCCGCCACCTAGTGGAAAGGACGACTCGAATGAGGATCACCCGATCGCGCGCCGCCGCCTTCGTCGCGGCCGCCGCACTCGCGCTCGCCGCGGCACCCGCCGCGCTACGCCCCGCCTCGGCGGAGAGCGGCGAGATCACCGCGCTCGTCGCCTCGAACGCGAAGGGCGCGTTCACCGAACTCATCAAGCAGTTCGAGACCAAGCACAAAGGCGTCAAGGTGAACGTCGAGTACCTCGGCGGCTCCGAGATCGGGAAGCGGATCGACAACAACGAGGCGATCGACGTGATCCTGGTCGGCAGCACGGTGCTCGACAAGGAGCTGCAGCTCGTCGAGCCGCCGACGCCGGTCCTGCAGAACCGCGAGATGATCCTCGTGCCGAAGGGCAATCCGGCGAAGATCCACAGCCTCAAAGACCTGGGAAACCCGGGCGTGAAGCTGTCGATGGGAACCCCGACCTCGGCGGTCGGGCGGCTCGCCGGTCAGGTGATCCAGAACGCGGCCGCCGACTACGGCTTCGCGTTCGTCGAGAACGTCCGCAAGAACATCGCCGTCGCGAGCGAGAAGGGCAGCGACGTCGTCGAGGCGATCGGCCCGAAGGCGAACGCGGGGATCACGTTCGCCTCCGACGTGAATCCCGCAAAGTTCGAGTCGATCGCGATCGACCCGAAGTACAACGTGACCTCGACCTACTCGATGACCGTCACGAAGAACGCCAAGAACGCCGCGCTCGGCAAGGACTTCGTCGCGCTCGTCGCCGGCCCGCAAGGCCAAGCGACGCTGCGCAAGTTCCACTACATGCCGCCGCCGAAGTAGCGGGCGGCCGGCTTCAACACCAACTCCGCTGGAGCAGCATGTTGGTGCTCCAGTAACGCCACGAAAGCACGGGTGTCTCATGCGCCAACCGACGACGGTTGCGTTCGTCTTGATCTCCATCCTCGCCACGAGTCCGCTCGGGACTGCGGCTCAGCGCGACCCAGTTGTTCACTCGCTCGTGAAGGGCGAAAGCTTCGTCTACTCCCGTGTCGTCACATACCGCACCGTCGGCGGTGTTGAGCACGAAAAGTCGACGATCGTGCTGAATGTGCTCCAGGCGGATGATTCGTCGGCCTCGGTACGCCAGCGGATCAGCATCGACGGCGGCTCGGAGTCGGTTCGCGACATTCAGGCATCACCGGACGGTCGCTGGTCGTATGCAGGCCACCGTTCGGTGGCTCAAGACTTTGCGACCTGGGATGCGAACCAGTTCGGCGCGATGCCGGCGCGTGTTCATCCCGGAGCGACGTGGACGGTGGACGTTCCGCGGAGCGCGATGTTCGCCGCCGGCCGGGCAGCCGTCAAAGTCGTCGCCGTCCGTGACTCGCGCGTAACCATCGAAGCCGTCGGCGACAGCGGATTGCTCGAGCGACGCGTTCCGAGCGCTGGGGCGGAGCGGTACGTCCCCTTACGGGTGCGCGGAACATGGACCGTCCGGGTGACGTACGATCACGGCATCGTCCAGGACTTCCATCGGAACGAACGGGTGTACTCCACGATGAACCGCCGCGCCGCGCAAACGGACGACAAGGTGGAGGTTGCAATGCGGCTCGTGAGCCACTCCATCTGAAGACGTGGCGTCGCGCTACGCCGGCTTCAGCGAGGCGGTGACGTCCACGCTGCCGAGTGTCAGCGAGAAGAACTCCTGCAGCTTGAAGACGATCTTGCAGGCGAGCCCGGTCGCATCGGCCGGGCTCGCGCCGTTGGGCTGCAGCGTGAAGTCCTCGACGACGGCGCTGATCGTTCCGTTGAACGGGCCGCTGTGGACCGGGAAGCTGACCGAGGAGCCGTTGTTCAGCGGGAGGTTCTGCTGCGGCGTGCTCGGCACGTCGATCTGCGCCGAGAAGGCTTGCTGCGCATCGGTCTGCGCGTCGTCGCGCATGATCTGCACGATGATCACGCCGGCCACCGTGTGCGGCGGGCCGTCGGGGACGAGAGCCAAGGGAGTCTCCTCGTTCAGTCGTACGCGCGCCGGAACGTCGCGTACATGTAGGGATAGTCGACGTAGAACCAGTTGCGGAGCGAGCGGCGGATCAGCGTGCTCGCGGTGACGGGCGAGGCGCCCTTCATCACGTAGTGCATCCCGTCGAAGAAGTCCGCCGAGTACTGCGGATACGACGCCATCGGCCGGAACCCGTCGAACGGCGCGAACGGCGTGCTCGTCCATTCCCAGCCGTTCCCGATCAAGTCGTGGACGCCCCACGCGCTCGCACCGTCCGGCGACGAGCCGACGGGCTCGGGGTCGAACCGCCGCCAGCCGAAGTTGCCGTGGCGCGCCGGGTCGGGCGGCGCGTCGCCCCACGGATGCGCGCGCTCTTCGCCGCCCGGCGTGCCGTACGCGGCGCGGTGGTATTCCGCTTCGGTCATCAGGCGGCCGCCGCTCCAGCGCGCGAACGCCGCCGCCTGCTCCTGCGTGCACCACACCGGCCACGACGCCGGCAGCGGCAGATCCTCGAAGCACCCGCGCAGCCGAAACGCACCGTCGCGCTCGAACCAGTTCGGCGGCAGCGGACCGCCGGCGCGCACGAAGGCGAGGTACTCGCCGTTGGTGACGTCGTAGGCGTCGACCTCGAAGGCGCCGACGTCGACGGCGTGCTCGTCGAACTCGTTGTCCCAGCCGAACGGGATCGCGCCGCGCCGCGCGCCGAGCGTCGCCCGGCCGGCCGGGATCGCGACCGGATCGCGCCGCGGCGGCGCTTCGTCGCGGTGCTCGAAGCGCGGCCCGCGCTGCTTCTCGCGCGCGAGACGGTGCACGATGTACACGAACGTCTCGTGATGCATCTCCTCGTGCTCGACGATCGTGTACGCGGCCTCGCCGTGCGTGAGGTTCGGATTCGACGGGTCGTCGAGCCGCGCGTGCGCGTACGCCGAGAGGATCGCGGCGTCGCAGGCGTCGCCGAAGGCGCGGACGGTCGCGCGACCCGGCCATGCCGAGCGTTTGTGCTGCGCGGCGGCGGCGGCGTCGCGCGGGTCGATCCCGCGGTTGAAGAGGCGCTCCAGGTCCGGGTCGATCGACGGCCGGTGCAGCGCGTCGCGCACCAGCGTGATGAACGCGAATCCCGGGATGTGCCCGTCGTAGAACACGAACGGGTGGCGCAGCGGGATCGGCGCGTCCTCGTACGCCTCGGGGGCGATCGTCGCGAACAGCTCGGCCGTGCGGCGGCGGTTCGCGCGATAGCGCGCGGCCAGCGCCTCCCGGTCGACGTCGCGTGCGGGAGCGAGCGTGTCCACGTCGGCGCCTTTACCCGACGGCGGCCGGATTCCCGCGCCCCAGGAGCAGCGCCGGCACGTCCTCGGCCGCGACCGGGCGGCCGTGGAAGAACCCCTGGACGCGGTCGCAGCGCTCGGCCTGCAGGAACGCGAGCTGCTCCGCCGTCTCGACGCCTTCCGCGCAGACCTCGAGCCCGAGGCTGTGCGCCATCCCGATCACCGTCCGCACGATCGTCGCGTCGTCGGGCTCGGCCGTGATCTCGCGGACGAACGACTTGTCGATCTTGAGCGTGTCGAGCGGGAAGCGCCGCAGATACCCCAGCGAGGAGTAGCCGGTGCCGAAGTCGTCGACCGCCAGCCTCACCCCGGCGCGGCGCAGCTCTTCGAGGATCTGGCGCGAGAGCGCGGCGTCGCTCATCGCGATCGTCTCGGTGATCTCGAGCTCGAGCTGACCGGCGTGCAAGCTCGTCCGGCTCAGCACGTCGACGATCTTCGCCGCGAGCGCGGTCTGGTGGAACTGGCGCGCCGAGAGGTTCACCGCGAGCCGCAGATCCGGCACGAGCGCGTGCCAGGTGCGGACTTGGCGCGAGGCGGTCTCGAGCACCCAGTCGCCGAGCCCGACGATCAGCCCGCTCATCTCCGCGCTCGGGATGAACTGGTCCGGTCCGATCAGCCCCAGCCGCGGGTGCTGCCAGCGCACGAGCGCCTCGAGCGAGCACAGCCGCCCGCTCTCGAGCTCGAACTGCGGCTGGTAGTGCAGCACGAACTCCTCGCGCTCGAGCGCTTTGCGCAGCGCCTTCTCCTGCGAGATCCGCGTGCGCAGACTGGCGCCGAGCGCCGGCGTGAAGAACTGGTGGGTGTTGCGGCCGCGCTCCTTCGCACGGTACATCGCGACGTCGGCGTGCTTGATCAGCGTGTCGGCGTCGTCGCCGTCGTTCGGATAGACCGCGATCCCGATCGAGGTCGTGACGAACTGCTCGTAGCCGTCGAAGACGAGCGGCTCGTCGACCGCGTTGATGATCCGCGTCGCGAGCGCGTCGAGCCGCTCCGTCGCGGGATCGCCGGCGACCAGGACGATGAACTCGTCGCCGCCCATCCGCGCGACCAGCCCTTCGCTCCCGACGACGCTGGTGAGACGGTCGCCGATCACGCGCAGCATCCGGTCGCCGAGCGCGTGCCCGAGCGTGTCGTTGATGTCCTTGAAGCGGTCGAGGTCGAGGAACATCACCGCGGCGCGCGTCCCCGCCTCGCTCGCGCGCGCCAGCTCGTCGCGGAGCCGCTCGGTGAACCAGGCGCGGTTCGGCAGCGCCGTGAGCTGATCGTTGTACGCGAGGTGCTTGAGCCGCGCGCGCGCACGGCGGCGCTCGATCGCCGAGCCGACCAGCGCGCCCATGAGCTGCACCAGATCTCGGTCGGCCTCCGTGAACGGCTCCTCGCGCGGCGCGTTCGAGGCGAAGCACAGCGAGCCGTAGCGCGCGCCGCCGATGTCGACCGCGGTCCCGATGTACGAGCGCGGCGGCTGCTCGCCGAGCTCCGGCTCGGAAAGATACGGCAGGCCGCGCAGATCCTCGATCGCGAGCGCGCCGTCGGTGGCGAGCGCGAGCCGCGCCAGCCGGCGCGGGATCGGGTCGCCGGCGGTCGCGACGCTGCGGTCGGCCTCCGCGTCGTAGAGCGATCCCGCCGTCATCCCCAGCAGCCTGCAGCCGGCGTCGACGGTCGAGCCGATCAGGTTCTCCGCGGTCGCGTTCGCCGACGCGGCGACGAGGTAGAGCTCGCGCAAGCGGTCGCTGTGCGCGGCGACCTGGCGTTCGGCGTGCACGAGATCGGTCACGTCGTCGACCAGCGCCGCGATCTGGTACGAGCCGCCGTCGATCGGGATCGCCGAGTTGAACCAGCGGCAGAAGATGACGCGGCCGTCCTTGGTGAGGTTGCGGTTCTCGGCGACGCCCGTCGTCTTGCCGTGGGTGAGGCCGTCGAGCACCTCGCGGACCGCGGCGACGTCGTCGGGGTGCACGAGCCCGAACTCGAACGGCGAGCGCCCGCGCAGCTCGTCGAAGGTCCATCCGAAGATCTGCGCGGCGCGCGCCGACCATTCGAGGACGCGCATCTCGCGGTCGTAGCGCGCGAAGCCGAGCGAGGTGTTGACGGTGTACGCCTGGAGCTGCCGGTTCGCGAAGGCGAGCTCGCGGTGCGCCCAGCCGGTGTCGGTCGGCCAGTTCGCGTCGCGCTCGCGGTGCAGCGTGAGCGAGACGGCCTCCATCCCGCCGACGCGGTGGGTCAGCACGCTGTACGGCTCGCCGCCGCCGAACGGGCGCAGGTCGTTCACGAACACGTGCTTCTCGTCGAACGCGCGCGCGACGAGCGGCTCGAGCAGCGCCGCGGCCGACGGCCAGCGGTCGCCGAGGCGCGTCCCGGTCAGCTCTGCCGCGCCTGCGCCCAGGATCGCGGCGGCGGGCGCGTTCACCGCGATCAGCCGCAGATCGCGGTCGAAGGCGAGCAGCGCGTCGCGCCACCCGTCGGCAAGAGCTTGCCAGAGGTTCACCGGTTCGGCCATTCGCCACTACCGCTCCGATCCAGAGGGGGCCGAGCTAGCGCTCCGACCCCGGCCGTTCAGACCGAGAGGTAGGGCCGCAGCCCCGCGACGCCGCCCTCGCGCCCGAAGCCGGACTCCCGATAGCCGCCGAACGGCGAGCTCGGATCGAACTGGTTGAACGTCGAGCACCACACCACACCCGCTTGCAGATGCTGCGCGACGTACATCGACTTCGCGCCCTTGTCGGTCCAGACGCCGGCGGAGAGCCCGTACGGCGTGTTGTTCGCCTTCTCGATCGCCTCGTCGGCGGTGCGGAAGGTCATGATCGAGAGCACCGGGCCGAAGATCTCCTCGCGCGCGATCCGGTGCGACTGCGAGACGCCGGTGAAGAACGACGCGCGGTGATACCAGCCGCGCGCCGGAAGATCGCACGTCTGCTGATGCAGCACCGCACCTTCGGCGACGCCGCTCTCGACGAGTTCGGCGATCTTCGCGTGCTGCGCCGCGGAGTTGATCGCGCCGATGTCCGTGTTCTTGTCGAGCGGGTTGCCGAGGCGCAGCGTCTCGATCCGCGCCTTCAGCCGTTCGACGACCTCGTCGTGGACGGACTCTTGCACGAGCAGGCGCGAGCCGGCGCAGCACACGTGGCCCTGGTTGAAGTAGATGCCGTTGACGACGCCTTCGATCGCCTGATCGAGCGGCGCGTCGGCGAAGACGATGTTCGCCGCCTTTCCGCCGAGCTCGAGCGTGACGTGCTTGCGCGTGCCGGCGATCGAGCGCTGGATGATCTTCCCGACCTCGGTCGAGCCGGTGAACGCGATCTTGTCGACGTCCTCGTGCGCGACCAGCGCGGCGCCCGTGCGGCCGTCGCCGGTGACGACGTTGAGCACGCCCGGCGGGAGATCGGCTTCCTCGGCGATCTCCGCGAGCAGCAGCGCGGTGAGCGGCGTCGTCTCGGCGGGCTTGAGCACGATCGTGTTCCCGCAGGCGAGCGCCGGCGCGACCTTCCACGCCGCCATCAGCAGCGGG
>DATHLL010000367.1:0-2661 GCA_035488195.1 Candidatus Elarobacter sp.
GGCGACAAGCACAACGTCATCTTCGAGGCGTTCCAGCAAGCCGACATGTCGACGGCCCGCAAGTACGGCGGGACCGGGCTGGGTCTGGCGATCTCGCGCGAGATCGCGGGTCTGCTCGGCGGGGACATGACGGTCGAGTCGGAGCCCGGCGTCGGATCGACGTTCACGTTCTACCATCCGCTCCAGCGCACCGCGCGCAGCTCGGCGAGCCCGGCGGAGGCGCTCCCCGCGCCGCCGCGCTCGCGCCCGGTCGAGCAGGCCGACATCCCGGTCTCGCTCCGCACGGTCAGCCCGGCGGCGCTCGCGAACGGCCCGGTCGACGACGACCGCGCCGACATCAAGCCGCAGGACCGCGTCGTCCTCATCATCGAGGACGACACGACCTTCGCGCGCATCCTCGTCGGGCTCGCGCGCGACCGCGGCTTCAAGGGGCTGATGGCGAGCACCGGCGTCGACGGGCTCGCGCTCGCGCGGCAGTTCCTCCCCGACGCGATCACGCTCGACATCGGGCTCCCCGACGTCGACGGGTGGACGCTGCTCGACCAGCTCAAGAAGGATCCCGCCACCAAGGCGATCCCGGTCCACGTCATCTCCGGCGAGGAGCAGTGGCAGAAGGCGCTGGACTCCGGCGCGTTCGCGCACCTGAAGAAGCCGGCGAGCGAGGACGCGCTCACGCAGGCGTTCGACAACCTGCTCGGGTTCGCCGACGCGAGCTCGCGCAACGTGCTGGTCGTCGAGGACGACGTCACGCAGCTCTCCGCGATGGCGAACCTCATCCAATCCGGTGAGGTGACCGTCACCGCGGTCTCGACCGGGGCGCAGGCGCTCGCGGCGCTCGACGAGGCGCAGTTCGACTGCGTGATCGTCGATCTCGGGCTCCCCGACATCGAAGGGCTCGAGCTCATCGAGCAGATCAAGGCGCATCCTTCGCACGCGCGCGTCCCGGTGATCGTCTACACCGGGCGCGAGCTCACCGAGCAGGAGGACGGCGCGATCCGGCGTCTCTCCGAGTCGGTCATCGTGAAGGACGCGATGTCGCCCGAGCGGCTGATCGAGGAGACGGCGTACTTCCTCAACCAGGTCGAGGCGCGGCTCCCCGAGGTGAAGCGGCCGGTGCACGCGCACAGCGGCAACGGCAGCTCGCTCGAGGGGCGCACGATCCTCATCACCGACGACGACACCCGCAACATCTACGCCCTGCGCAGCGCGCTCGAGGACTACGAGATGCAGGTCCTCAGCGCCGAGTCTGGCGCGGAGGCGATCGGGCTGCTCCGTTCGCATCCGGAGATCGACGTCGTCCTGATGGACATCATGATGCCGGAGATGGACGGGTACGAGACGATCCGGCGGATCCGCTCGCGCGACGAGTGGAAGAATCTGCCGATCATCGCGCTGACCGCCAAGGCGATGAAGGGCGATCGCGAGCAGTGTCTCGCGGCCGGCGCCTCCGAGTACATCTCGAAGCCGGTCGACATCGATCAGCTCGTCGCGCTGATCCGCGTCTGGCTCAACGTCGCGGCGTGAAGGCTTTATCCGACAAAGCCGAGACGGCTTTGTCCGCTAAAGCCGCAGCGGCGGAGCTCTTCGCTTCGCCGCTGCACGGCGTTTCCTCGACCACTCCGATGGTGGCGGATCTCGAGCTGCATCTGCTGCTCGAGGCGGTCTATCGCGTCTCGGGGTTCGACTTCCGCGAGTACGCGCCCGCGACGCTGAAGCGGCGGATCGCGGAGCGGGTCCGGGCCGAGGGGTGTGCGACCATCTCCGGGCTGCTCGAACGCGTGCTGCACGAAGCGCCGGCGATGGGGCGGTTCGTCGATGCGCTCACCCACAACGCCAGCTCGCCGTTTCGGGAGCCGCAGTTCTTCACGGCGTTCCGGGAGCGGGTGTTGCCGCGGCTCCGCACGTTTCCGCACGTGCGGTTGTGGGTGATCGGGGCGGGTGAGGATGCGTACTCGCTGGCGATCCTGTTGCGGGAGGCCGAGTTCTATCATCGCACCCGCATCTATGCGACCGATGCGAGCGATGCGGCGATCGATCGGGCGAAGGCGGGGGTGTTTCCGGCGGAGCTCCTCGATGAGTACTCCGAGCGGTATGCCGAGGCTGGCGGGACGCGGCTGTTCTCCGACTACGTCGACGTGGTCGGGAACCAGGCGGTGTTCAAGGCCGGGCTGCGCGAGCAGATCGTGTTCGCGCAGCACAACCTCGCGAGCGACGGGTCGTTCAACGAGTTCCACCTCGTCGTCGCGCGCAACGTGATCACGCACTTCAACCGGACGCTGGCGTACCGGGCGCATCAGGTCATCTTCGAGTCCCTCGTGCGGCTTGGGTACCTTGGGGTCTCCTCGAAAGAGACGCTCCGGTACACGCCGCACCAACGCGCGTACGAGGAGATGGCGGAGACCGAGCGGTTCTACCGGCGGCTCCGGTAGCGTTTTGGCGGTCCCGAAGACCGCGGCCTCAGCGAATCCTTCGCACGAGGTCGGCGAGCTGTTTCGAAGGCTCTGCGCTCAACTCATCTTGAAGCGCTGCGGCATACCGGGCATA
Organism: Candidatus Elarobacter sp.; assembly: GCA_035488195.1. Taxonomy (GTDB): domain Bacteria; phylum Vulcanimicrobiota; class Vulcanimicrobiia; order Vulcanimicrobiales; family Vulcanimicrobiaceae; genus Vulcanimicrobium. The sequence continues at coordinate 2,545 of DATHLL010000367.1, forward strand.
GGTCCGGCGTGCCGCATCGATGTCGCCGCTTTCGGTCAGCCCCCGAATCATGAGTTCGTAAGCCCCCTCGTCGAGCGGGTCCAACTCCATCACGTCGCGAGCGAGCGCCATTGCATC
>DATHLL010000368.1:0-6264 GCA_035488195.1 Candidatus Elarobacter sp.
GGTCTGCGACGGGACGCCGGTCGTCGGGCTCCCCGGAAACCCCGCGAGCGCGCTGGTCGTCGCGTGGCGGATCGTGCGGCCGCTGGTGCGGCTGCTCGGCGGCGAGACCGCCGGCGAGCTCGGCGTCGCGGACGACCGCGAGACCACGGCGGTGCTCGGCGTGCCGGTCCCCTCGCGGCCGGGGCGCGAGGACTACGTGCCGTGCACGCTCGCTCGAGACGAGAACGGCGAGCTGCGCGCGACGCCGGTGTTCGGCGCGTCGAACCTGATCTTCACGCTCATCCGGGCGGACGGGCTGATCGCGGTTCCGCTCGACCGCAGCGGCCTGAGCGCCGGCGAGCGCGTGCGGGTGATCGTCCCGTGAGCGAACTCGACACGGCCGCGCGCGAGGTGTTCCTGCACGACGTGCCGCTCGAGGTCGCGCGCGAGCGGTTCGACGCCGCGCTGCGCGACGTCGCGTTGGGTGATGCTGCGTTGCGCGACGCGGCGTTGCGCGATGCCGTGTTGCGCAATGCCGGTGGCGAGGCGATCGGCGCGGAGCTTGCTACCGAGACGATCGCGCTGGACGACGCGCTGGACCGCGTGACCGCGCGGGCGGTGATCGCGCGGCTGTCGTCACCGCATTACGACGCGTGCGCGATGGACGGGATCGCGGTCGTCGCCGCGCGGACGGCCGGTGCGCGCGAGACCGCGCCGGTCGAGCTCGCCGCGGACGAAGCGGTCGTCGTCGACACCGGCGATCCGCTGCCGGCCGGGTTCGACGCGGTGATCCCGGTCGAGCTGGTCGAGCCGCGCGGCGGCGGGCGGGTGGCGATCCGCGCGGCGGCCGCGCCGTTCCAGCACGTTCGCGCGATCGGCGAGGACGTCGTCGCGAGCGAAGTCGTCGTCCCGGCGCTGCGGCGCTTGAGCGCGCCGGATCTGGCGGCGTGCGCGGCGGCCGGCGTCGCCGAGCTCGAGGTCGTGCGGCGGCCGCGCGTCGCGGTCATCACGACCGGCGACGAGCTGGTCGACGTCACGACCGGCACTCCGGCGCCCGGCGCGATCCTCGACTCGAACGCGGTGCTGCTGCGCGCGTGCGTCCGCTCCTACGGCGGCGAGGTCGTCCGTTCAACGCGTATCCGCGACGAAGAAGAAGCGATCGCCGCGGCGGTGCGCGAGGCGGTCGACGCGTGCGACGTCGTCGTCGTGAACGCGGGTTCGTCGGCGGGGCGCGACGACTACACGGCGCGCGTGTTCGCGCGGTTCGGCGAGGTGGTGGTGCACGGGGTTGCGATCCGGCCGGGACATCCGCTGGTGCTCGCGGTCGCGCGCCGTTCGAGCGGCTCGGAAGCGCGCGGCGTTCCGCTGCTCGGCATCCCCGGGTATCCGGTGAGCGCGGCGATCTGCGCCGATCTGTTCCTGCGGCCGCTGCTCGAGCGGCTCGGGCGCCGCGACGCGTCGGACGTTCGCGAGCTCGAGGTCGAGCTGACGCGCAAGCTGTACTCGCCGCTCGGCGAGGACGAGTACGTCCGCGCGGTCGCCGCGCGCGTCGACGGCCGACTGGTCGCGACGCCGCTGCGCCGCGGCGCCGGCGTGATCACCTCGCTCTCGCGCGCGAACGTGCTGCTCACGATCCCGCGCTTCAGCGAAGGCGCGCGCGCCGGGACGCGCGTGACGGCGCGCGCGCTCCGCCCGCTCGCGCAGATCGAGCGCACGCTGCTCGCGGTCGGCAGCCACGACGTCGCGCTCGACGTGCTCGCGGGCCGGCTCGCCGCGGAGAACGTCGAGCTGGTCTCCGCGCACGTCGGCAGCATCGCCGGACTGGTCGCGCTGCGCGAGCGCGCGACGCATCTTGCCGGGACGCACGTCCTCGATCCGGCGAGCGGGACGTACAACGACGCGGCGGTGCGCCGCTACGGTCCCAGCGAGACGGTCGCGCTGGTGCGGCTCGCGGAACGCGAGCAAGGGCTGCTCGTCGCTCCCGGCAACCCGCTGCGCATCGACTCGCTCGCCGCCGTCGCGCGAACGCGGGCGCGCTACGTCAACCGGCAGCCCGACGCCGGGACGCGGATCCTGCTCGACGCGCTGCTCGCGCGTGACGCGATCGCACCCGAGTCGATCGCCGGATACGAGCGCGTCGAGTTCTCGCACCTCGCGGTCGCGCAACTGGTCGCGAACGGCAGTGCGGACGCGGGTCTCGCGATTCGCGCCGCGGCGCGGGCGTTCGGGTTGGACTTCGTCCCCGTCGCGTGGGAGCCGTACGAGCTCGCGCTGCCGGCGTCCTCGCTCGGCGAGCCGCGCGTCGCGCTTCTCATCGAGACGCTGCGTGACGCCGCATTCCGCGCGGAGGTCGAAGTGCTCGGCGGATACGACTGCGCGAACGCCGGCGACGTGCGCGTCGTCGAGCCGGTTCCCATGGAGGCGCGATGAAGGTCGAGCTGTTCGGGATGGCGCGCGCGCTCGCGGGCGTCTCGCACGTCGAGCTCGCGCTCGACGAGCCGGCCGAGCTCGGCGACTTCCTGCGTTCGCTCGCCGAGGCGGTTCCGGCGCTCGTCCCCGACGTGATCGCGCCGGCGCTCGACGCGCTGATCGAGCCGAACCTGTTGCTGCTCGACGGCCGCCGCGCGCTCCGCGAGGGCGAGACGATCCGCACGTCGGATCGCCCCTGCGTGCTGTTCCTCGCGAGCGGCGGATGACGGCCGTGTACGCCGGACCGCGCGAGCTGCTCGAGATCGACCTGAGCGCGAAGACGTGGCGGCGCAGCGCGCTCGGCGACGAGGTCTTCGCCGACGCGCTCGGCGGCGTCGGGCTCGCGGTGCGGCTGATCGGCGAGCGCGTGCGCGGCCCGCTCGATCCGCTCGGGCCGGAGAACCCGATCGTCTTCGCCGCCGGGCCGTTCGCGTCGACGCCGGTCCCCGCCGCGAACAAGCACGCGCTCGCGACGATCTCGCCGCTCACCGGCTTGCTGAACGAAGGACTCTCGTCGAGCCATTTCTCCGCGGTCCTCCGGCGCTGCGGCTTGGCCGCGATCGTGATCACCGGCGCGTGCGACGAGTGGACGACGCTCGCGATCGACGGCGACGCGGTGCGGTTCGAGGACGCCTCGGCGTTGCGCGGCCTCTCCGCGCGCGAGACGACGAAGGCGCTGCGCGACGCGTACGGCGACCGTTCGCTGCGCGTCTGCGCGATCGGCGCCGCGGGCGAGCGCGGCGTGCGGTTCGCCTCGGTGGAGAACGACGGCCGCCAAGCCGGGCGCGGCGGCACCGGCGCGGTGTTCGGCGCGAAGCGGCTGAAGGCGGTCGCGCTGCGCGGGCGCGGCGAGGTGCCGATCGCCGATCCCGAAGCGACGGCGCGGATCTCGGCGACGCTGCGCGAGCGCGCGCTCGGCCCGAAGACCGCGAAGTACCGCATCCTCGGCACCGGCGCGAACCTGCGCGTGCTGCAGCGGATGGGGCAGCTCCCGACGCGCAACTTCACCGCCGCGCAGTTCGAGGGCGCCGAGAACGTGACGCCGGAGCGCGCGCGCGAGTCGAAGGCGACGTATCTCGAGCTGCGCGCGGGCTGCGCCGGCTGCCCGGTGCAGTGCGAGCACCTGTACGTGCGCAAGGAGCGCGACCGGCGCGGCGCCGCGGCGAGCGAGTACGAGTCGGTGTGGGCGTTCGGCCCGAACTGCGGCGTCGACGACCTCGACGCGGTGCTCGACGCGATCGCGCGCTGCGACGAGCTCGGCCTCGACACGATCTCGACGGGTTCCGCGATCGCCTTCGCGATGGAGTGCGCGCAGCACGCTCTCGTCCCCCGCGACGCGTTCGGCCCGGAGCTGCGCTTCGGCAACGGCGCGGTCTTGCTGCCGGCGATCGGCGCGATCGCGAACCGCACCGGTCTCGGCGACGTCCTCGCCGGCGGCGTCCGCGCCGCGGCCGAATGCATCGGCGGCGGCGCGGAGCGCTTCGCGATGCACTGCAAAGGGCTCGAACTCCCGGGCTACGAGCCGCGTGCGCTGCCGACGTACGCGCTCGGCCTCGCGACGTGCACGCGCGGCGCCTGCCACAACCGCGCCGCGACGTACGACCGCGACCTGCGTGACCCCTCGGACGACCGCGACGACGAGGCGCGCGCCCGCGACGCGATCGAAGCCGAAGACCGGGCCGTCGCATGGGACAGCTTGGTGCTCTGCAAGTTCGTCCGCGACTGCTTCGAGGATTTCGAGACCGAAGCCGCCGCGCTCTGGAGCGCCGTCAGCGGCATCCCGCTCGACGCTGCAGGTCTGCGCGCCGCCGCACAGCGCACGTGGGAGCGCAAGCGCGCGATCAACGCCCGCCTCGGCTGGACGCCGTCGGACGACACGCTCCCGGAACGCCTGCTCACCGAACCGATCCCTTCCGGCCTCAACGCCGGCCGGCGCGTCGATCCCGAACGGCTGTCGTCGCTGCGCGCGGCGTACGAATCGCTCCGTTGCGCGGCGGGTGCCGCGGCGATGGTCGGCTAAGCGAGCGCGATGCGAGGCCTCGTCGCAACGCTGATCGCGATCGCATGCTGCACGCTCGCTGCGGCGGCCCGCACGCCCGTCCATATCGGAACGTTTGCCGCCGGTGCGGTCGACGGGATCACCGACGTTCCGGGCGTGCGCGTCGCGCACGTGACGAAGGTCGAAGGGACCGACGTGCGCACCGGTGCGACCGCCGTGCTCGCCGGCGACGACGTGTGGAACCAGCGCGTCGCGGCCGCGACGTACGTGCTGAACGGCAACGGTGAGATGACCGGCGCGCACTGGGTCGACCAGTCGGGGTTTCTGGAAGTTCCCGTCGTGCTGACCAATACGCTGAACGTCGGGCGGGTCGACGACGGCGTCGTGTCGTGGCTGATCGCGCACCATCCCGGAATCGGGCGGACGGAGGACGTGCCGCTCCCCGTCGTCGCGGAGTGCGACGATCAAGGGATCAACGACATCCAAGGCCGGCACGTGCACGCCGAGGACGTCGTCGCGATGCTCGACGCGGCGAAGCCGGGCGATTTCCCGCGCGGCAACGTCGGCGCGGGGACGGGGATGCGCGCGTTCGGGTTCGCCGCGGGGATCGGCTCGGCGTCGCGGGTGCTGCCGCAGCAGCTCGGCGGCTACACCGTCGGCGTGCTCGTCAACGCGAACACCGGCTCGCGCGGCGAACTGCGGATCGACGGCGTCCCGGTCGGGCAGGCGTTTCTCCACGACCTGCTCCCGGTCTATCCGCGGCGCTCGGCCTCGTACGCGCCGCCCGAACGCGGGCGCGCCGCGGACGGCAGCATCATCATCGTCGTCGCGACCGACGCGCCGCTCGATCACGCGCGCCTGCGCGACGTCGCGAAGCGCGCCGGGATGGGGCTCGCGCGAACGGGCGCGACCTCCCACGTCTCGAGCGGGGATCTCTTCATCGCCTTCTCGACGACGCACGTCTATCCGCGCGCCGGCGGGATCACCGGCCCGCCGCTCGTGAGCGACGAGGACCGCGTCGACGCGCTTTTCGAGGCGACCGTCGAGGCGACCGAGTCGGCGATCGACGACGCGCTCTTCAGCGCCCACGACGTCAGCGGCCGCAACGGCGTGCGGTATTTCGCGCTTCCCTACGCCCGGGTCGCACCGCTCCTGCGCCGCTGAGACCGGCCGCGTTTATTGTGTCGTGAACGTCCCAAGGTCGAACGTCTGGAAACCCGTTAGGCCAATGGGGCACGGCCCCGCTTGACCGTAGTTCGCGTCGACGAACACCGTGTATGTCGTGTGCGGCAAAAGCGGCGGCAACGCGGAGACCACGGCTCCCCCCGGTGCCGGCGCCGGCGTCATCGGGCCCCCGGCGATCGTCGTTCCGTCGGTCGCGACGACACGAAGCGTGCCGGACGGCCGGGTCGTAGCTGACTTCGACGCTCGTGCCGTTGGCCGGCACGCCGCTCGCGCCCGGTGCGGGAGCGAGCATCCGCGAAGAAAACGCATCGACGGCATCCCTCGTACATCACCCGGGGAAAAACATGCGGCGCCATTCGGAGAGGGGGAGATTCGAACTCCCGATACCTTTTACAGTATGCTCGCTTTCCAAGCGAGTGCATTCAACCGCTCTGCCACCTCTCCGCGGTCCGACCCGGGGCAATTCACGCCCCGCCGCCGGAACGCCTCGCGCGCTCAGATCCGCGCGGGGTGCCAAATCGTCTTGAGCTCCGTGAACGCGAGGACGCGCTCCAGGTCGTCGTAGCTCGCGCCGAACCACGCCTCGCGCGCCGGCGCGTCCTCGAAGTGCGTGCGCTTCACGTTCTCCGCGG
>DATHLL010000369.1:0-2126 GCA_035488195.1 Candidatus Elarobacter sp.
GTCGCCGAAGTTCACCGTCCCGCAGGTCAGCGTCGCCATCTCCGGCCGCAGCGCGAGCGGCGCGGCGCGCTCTTCCGGGGTCATGCCGATCGCTCCGCCGGTCGAGAACTGGACGATCAGATCGCTCGCCGCCCGGATCGCCTCGTACGCCTGCCGGAACCGCTCGACGTCGTGCGTGTTCGTCCCGTCGTCGTTGCGGCAGTGGACGTGGACGATGCTCGCCCCCGCCGCCCGGATCGCCCGCGCCGTCTCCCCAAGCTGCGCCGGCGTGACCGGCAGGTACGGCGTCTGCTCCGGCATGACTTCCGCCCCGACCGGCGCGACGGTGATGATCAGCGGGTCCACGCGCCGGGTGTTCCGCTATCGCTCGGCGCCGTCCCGCGGCACGGCGTCCGCGGTCAGCTCGCCGACGCGGGATCGGCGCGGTCGCCGTGGAGCAGCAGTTGCGGGCGCTGCGTGAAACGGTAGCGGCCGTCGGCTCCGAGGTCGAGGATCCAGACCAAGTCGAAGCGGTCGTCGGGCCAGGCTTGCGGTGCCGTCGTCGTGTCGCCGAGCAGCGCGTTCACGATGCGCGCGATGCGTCTGTGCTCCCAGGCGATGAGCACGACGTCCTCGCGGGTTCGCACGTCGGCGACCAGCTCCGTCTCCTGGTCGAGCGCGAACCGCGTGTCGGGCGCGCGGCCGAGCCGCGCGGCGAGCGGCGTGATGGTCTCGTACGGACGGCCGTGGTCGCCGTCGTCGTGCTTCGGCGGCGGCGAGTAGAGCGCGGTCGGCGTCGCGACCGCCGGTTCCCACGGCGTCGCGAAGTACGCCGCGAGCGCACCGGCGCGCTGCCAGCCGCGCACGATCAGCGAGTGCTCGTGCGGCGCGCCGTCCTCGTGGACGCCGGCCGGCGGCGGGCCGCCCTCGGGCGGCTTCTCACCGTGGCGAATCAGCATGATCTTGCGAGGCGGCGGCACGGGATGGCCTTTCGAGCGCGCCGCGAACGTTCCGGCCTTGCTCACCTGCACTACGACCAGGCCGGGATGATCGCGCCGCCGAGCATCAGCCCTTGGCCCTCCCGCGCCGTCGCGCGCTCGACCCGCGGGATGGTCGCATCGCCGCACGCGCTGGCGACGGCGGCGGGGGTCGACGTGCTGCGGCGGGGCGGGAACGCCGTCGACGCGGCGATCGCGGCGAACGGGGTGCTGAGCGTCGCGTATCCGGCGAGCTGCGGGGTCGGCGGGGACGCGTTCTGGATCGTCCACGATCCGAGCCGCGTCGTGCGCGACCCGCACGCCATGCGGACGGTCGCCTACAACGGCAGCGGGCGGACGCCGCGCGCGGCGTCGCTCGATCGCCTCCCCGGCGGCGTGCTGCCGCAGCGCGGCCCGCTCTCGGTCACCGTTCCCGGCGCGGTGCGCTCGTGGGAAGAGGTCGGGCTCGCGCACGGGACGCGCGGCCTCGACGAGCTGCTCGCGCCGGCGGAATATTACGCGCGCAACGGGATCGCGTTCACCGACGTCGTCGCGAAGTACGTCGCGCTGAACGCGCCGATCTTGCGGAAGGACGCCGAAGCCGCTTCGATCTTCATACCGGACGGCTTGCCGCGCCCCGGCGACATCCTGTGCAACCGCGATCTTGGGGAGACGATCGCCGCGATCCGGAAAGGCGGCGCGGACGCGTTCTACGGCGGCGCGATCGCCGAGCGGATCGTGCGCACGCTGAACCGCGGCGGCAACGCGATGACGCTCGAGGATCTCGCCTCGCACCGCACCGAGGCGAGCGCGCCGCTGCGGATCGCGTGGAACGGCGGCGAGCTGCTCGCGCACCCGCCCAACTCGCAAGCCGCGCTGCTGCTGCTCGGCGCGGGTGCGCTCGAAGGCGATCGCGGTGCGGACGAGCCGCTCTGGCACCATCTCGCGATCGAGGTGATGAAGCGCGCGATCGCGCTGCGCGACGCGACGTTCCGCGACCCCGCGTTCGGACCGAGCGGGATCGAGAACGAGCTGAGCCCCGAAGCGCTGCGCGCGCTGCGCGCGTCGGTCGACGCGAAAGCGGTCAGCCCGATCGAGCATCTGCCGGACCGCGGCGGGACGATCGCGCTGTGCGTCGTCGACGAGGACGGGATGGCGGTCTGTCTGATC
>DATHLL010000370.1:0-2940 GCA_035488195.1 Candidatus Elarobacter sp.
CGAAGCGGTGCGTCGCGAGCGCGAGCGCCGGGGCGAGCGCGAGTTGCGCCGCGAGCCGTTCGGGGCGCGCGAACTCGTCGTACGCCTGGGGGACGCGCTGCGAGAGATAGTGCTTCGCGCTCGGCGGGCGGCGCGTGACGAAGAGATCGTAAGCGACGCGCTCGCGCGCGCCCGCCGCGCGCAGCGTGCGGACGAGCTCGAGGTTCTCGAAGAGCACGTCACCGTCGTAGCCGCCGGCGACGCGGTACACGTCCATCCGGATGCCGAGCGTCCCGGGCCAGTCGCCGCCGGTCGCGCGCGCGATCAGCGTGCGCCCGGTGTCGAGCACCGCGTGCCACGGAGCGGGCTCGAAGACGTTCTGCGGCCGCACGACGTCCGCGTCGTCGAGCAGCGCGGCGAGCCGGCGCAGCGTGAACGCGTCGTAGCGCACGTCGTCGTCGGCGACGACCGCTTTTGAGGTGCGGACGCGCCGCAGCGCGGTGACGACGCCCGCGACCTTGCCGTTCAGGTCGATGCGGCGGTCCTCGTCGACCGGGACGTGGACCACGGCCGCGGGCAGCAGCGAAGCGTGATGGGCGAAGACCTCGGGCGGGGAGCCGTCGACGACGATCACTGGCAGCAGCCGGGCGATCCCGTCCAAATACGCCGGAAGGTCGGCGTCGAGGCCGCCGGTCGCCGGGCGGCGGATCGGCAGCACATACGTGGTCTCGCGTAGCGGGGCCATCTCGCAAGGATGAGTACCCCTGCTTGGCGGCTCCACAAACGCGTCCGCCCGCCTACTCGCCTCCCTGCGCGCACGCCGCCGCGCCGCCGCGGGCGAACGGGAACGCCATCGAATGGTCGTACGAGCCGGCGCCGGTGATCAGCAGCCGGTCGCCGGGCGCGATGTCGGGCGGAAAGCGCAGCCCGTCGATCAGGTCGTACTCGAGGCAGGTCCGGCCGCCCAGCCGGTCGGGGCCGCGGCCCAGCGGCGTCCAGCGGTCGTCGCGCCAGACGAAGAACCCGTGCACGTAGGCGTGCATGTCGGGCCAGTCCGAGTAGCCGAGATCGACGATCGCCTCGCGCCGGCCGCGGCGCTCGCGCACCTCGAGGACCTCGGTGAGCAGCGCCTCCGTCGGCGTGCAGACGGCTTGGCCGGGCTCGAAGACGAGCTGCGTGCACGACGGCAGCTCCTCGATGATGCGGCCGACGAGCCAGCGCATGTCGGCGGCGAAATCGGCGTCGAACTGCTCGGGCGTCCAGCCGCCGCCGACGTCGAACGCGACGACGCGCCGCCCGCAGCGCAGCTCGAGCGCGATCGCGCGGTCGAGAACGTCGCCGGCGACGTCGCGCCAGGTCGCTCCGTGGAAATCCTCGCGACGGGCGTGGAACGAGATCCCGATGCGCGCGTCGCTCGGCATGAGCGCGACCGCGTCGCGCAGCTCGCGCTCGTCGTCGACCGGGATCCCGAAGCGCGAGGCGATCATCGAGGGCCGCAACCGCGCGCCGTGGACGTGCGCGACGTCGCGCCGGACGTTGCGCGCGAACGCTTCGACGCTGTCGGCGAACGCGACCGCGAGCCGCCCGCCGTGCGGCCGCTCGCGCAGCGGCTCGGGACCGTTGTAGATCGTGCGCTCCGGCGCGAAGCCTTCGGCGGCGGCCGAGCGCAGCTCGTCGCCGGAGATCGTCTCGGCGAAGAACCCGTGCTCGCGCGCCATCCCGACCAGTTCGGTGCGCGGATTGGTCTTGAAGCTGTACGACGCGACGACGGCGAGCGGCGGCCGGCCCAGAACGTCTCGCAATCGTGCGACGTGGTCGAATCGCTCGCGCGCTCGCTCCGCGCGAAAGATCCGCCGCGGCGTGCGCTCGCTCGCGACGTCGGCCCTGACGTCGTCCGGCATCGTCGTCATCCGTTCAAAGATGTTCCCGGCCGCGAAACCTCCGGGGCGGCGCGCTATGCGACGCGCTCGACGACGCCGGCGATCTCGTCCGGCGTCTCGACCGGCAGGTTGTGCCCCGCGCGGCGCAGATTGACGAACAGCGCGCCGTCGATCCGCTCGACGACGTCGCGCTTGACGCGCTGCGGCGGCGCGAGCGGATCGTTCTCGCCGGCGACGACGACGGTCTTCGTCGCGATGCGGTCGAGGCGCTCGGAGAAGTCGGCGGTGCGCCCCTTGTCGTACCAGCCGAACCACGCCTCGCGCTGCGAGAGCAGCGCGTCGCTGACGATCCGCTCCATCACCTCGGGCGAGACCTCGCGCGTCATCGCCGCGCGCTGGAACCGCTCGATCCGCTTGCGCGAGCCGAACGCCGCCTCGGCGAGCGCGCGGTGCTTGGGGTTCATCGCGTACGCGTACGCGGTCCCGGGCGCGACCAGCACGAGCTTCTCGAGGTTCGCGGGCCGCTCGGTCGCGACGTACTGCGCGACCTTCCCGCCCATCGAGTGCGCGACGACGACCGCCGGACCGATCGCCTCGAGCGCCGCGCGCAGATCCGAGGCGTAGCCGTCGAGATCGTGGCCCTCCAACGGCCGGTCGCTGAGCCCCGCGCCGCGGAAGTCCATCAGGTATGCGGTGAACCGCGCGGGATCGAGCCGGTCGGCGACGTCGTACCACATCCGCCGCCCGCTGATCCACCCGTGCGCGAACAGCAGCGCGCGCGGACCGTGCCCGCGCACCTCGAGAGCGAGCGTGACGTCGCCGTTCTCGACGAAGCGGATCACACCGGGCGCAAGCGGACCATCACCGGGCTGCGGCCTTCCTGCACCAGCTCGTCGCGCTGGTTCAGCACCGCGAAGGTGCGGCCGATGATCCCGCGCTTGCCGTCGGAGGCGAGCCGCGTCTCGGTGATCGTGACGACGACGTGGATCGTGTCGCCGATGAAGAGCGGCTTCGGATACCGCCAGCCTTCGATCCCGAGGTTCGCGATCACGCTCCCGCTGAACGCGCCGGTCCGGTCGAG
>DATHLL010000371.1:0-5899 GCA_035488195.1 Candidatus Elarobacter sp.
TGTTCGACATCGCGCACAACCCCGACAAGGCGACGCGGTTGGCGCACGCGCTCGCACAGACGTTTCCCGAGCGGCGCTTCACCTTCGTCATGGCGATCGGCGAGTCGAAGGACGCCGCCGAAGTGATTCGGCCGTTTCTGCCGCTGAACGGGTCGTTCGTGTTCACGACCTTCGAGGCGGCGGGGCGCACCGCGGCGCGGCCGCAGAAGCTGGCGTCGATCACCGAGGAGATGGGCGGCTGGAGCCGCGCCGTGACCGATCCGGTCGATGCGTTCGCGAGCGCGCGCCGGAACGCCGAGACCGACGGCATCGTGGTCGTCACCGGCTCTACCTTCGTCGTCGCCGAGCTGCGCGCTCGCCAGCGCCGCGGCGGTCTGCGGATCGGGATCGCCGTCGCCGGAGAACGAGTCCGGCGAGACGTTCACGATCCCCATCACGTACGTGCGCGCGCCCCACGGGAGCACGCGCCCGCGCACGCGCAGCGCGCCTCGCGCCGCGTTCACGCCGGCGGCTCGGCCGAAGGCCGAACGCGAAGGATTCGCGGAACGCGAATCCCCTCACACATTCGAGTTCGACTGCACGTTCGCCATCCACCACTCACGCAGCTCGGCCACCACGAACGTCGAGCCGGTCACCACGATGATGTCGCCGGCGTCGGCGTTGCGCCGCGCGATCGAGAACGCCTCGACCGGATCGCCGATCGCGCGGCCCCACGCGCCGATGTCGTCGGCGATCAGCGCCAGCCGCTGCGGCCGCGACGGCGAGCGGCCCGGCGTCGCGAACGTGGTGAACACGAACGTGCCGTTCAGCGCCAGGAACGGCTCGATCACCTTCACCGCGTCCTTCGACTCGCCGATCGCCATCACGAACGTGAACCGGCGTCCCGGGAACGCCTCGGCCAGCGCGTGCGCGAGCCGCTGCGCCTTGTCGGGGTTGTGCGCGATGTCGAACACCACGCCCGGATGCGAGGGGAAGAACTCCATCCGGCCGGGGATCACCGTGCGCGAGAGCCCGTTCTCGATCTGCTCGCGCGTCGGGCGCAGGTCGGGGCCGAGCTGCTCGAGCGTGCGGATCGCGGTCGCGGCGTTCTCCTGCTGGAAGTCGCCGAGGATCGGCAGCGAGACGTCGTAGCGGTCCTCGGGCGTCGTGACGGTGAACGACTGGCCGTAGCGCTCGCCGCTGCGCCGCTCGATCCTCGCGGTGTCGGCGACCGAGACGAACGGCGCGCCCGCGTCGGCGCACGCCAGCTCGATCACGCGCCGCGCGCCGGGGTCGCGCACGTCGCTCACCAGCGGGACGCCCTCTTTCGCGATCCCCGCTTTGTCGCGCGCGATCTCTTCCAGCGTCTCGCCGAGGATCTCGGTGTGGTCGAGGCCGACGTTCGTGATCACCGCGACGCGCGGCCGCAGCACGTTCGTCCCGTCGAGCAGCCCGCCGACGCCCGCCTCGATCACCGCGACGTCGACCTTGCTGCGCGCGAACCACAGGAACGCCAGCGCGAGCAGCGTCTCGTAGTACGTCGGACGGCCGTGCTCGTACGCGATCCGGTCGACCGCCGCTTGCATCTCGCCGATCAGCTCGGCGAAGTCGGGCTCGGGGATCGCGACGCCGTCGACGCGCGCGCGCTCGGTGACGCTGGTCAGGTGCGGCTTCGTGTGCAGGCCGGTCTTGAGCCCCGACGCCTGCAGCACCGCGGCGATCATCGTCGAGGTCGAGCCCTTCCCGCTCGTGCCGGCGACGTGCACGGTCGGGTACGCGTTCTGCGGGTCGCCGAGCGCGGCCAGGAACGCGTGCATCCGGTCGAGCCGGTTCGGCATCCGCCGCGACACGCTCTCGTTGATCAGACCGAGCAGGTACGACTGCGCCGACTGGAAGGTCACCCTTCGTGATACCCCGTCGGGTGCGCGTCTGTTGCGTGGCCGGCGAGCTGGTCGAGCGCGTGCGGCAGCGCGGCGACGATCGCGTCGAGCGTCTCGCGCACCCCGCGCGGGCTGCCGGGCAGGTTCACGATCAGCGAGCGGTTGCGCACCCCGGCGACGGCGCGCGAGAGGATCACCGCCTTGGTGTTGCGGATCCCGGCCGTGCGCATCGCCTCCGGGATCCCGGGCACCTCGTAGTCGAGCACGGCGGCGGTCGCCTGCGGCGTGCGGTCGCGCTCGGTGAGCCCGGTGCCGCCGGAGGTGAGGATCAGCCGCGTCGGCCCCTCGCACAGCTCGATCAGCGCGGCCTGCAGCGCGGCGGGGTCGTCGGGGAGGACGCGCTCGTCCTCGACCACGAGCGGGTTGCCCAGCAGCGCGTCCTTGATCACGGGGATGCACGCGTCGGGCCGTTCGCCCGAGTGCGCGCGGTCGGAGAGGATGATGACCGAGACCGGATAGACCGCGTGGTCGTACTGCGAGCTCATGAGCGCCTCCAGTCGCCCGATTTACCGCCCGTCTTCTCGATCAAACGCACGCGCTCGACGACGATCCCCTTGTCGGCGGCCTTGCACATGTCGTAGATCGTCAGCGCGGCGACGCTCGCGGCGACCATCGCCTCCATCTCGACGCCGGTCTGGCCGACCGTCGTCGCGCGCGTCTCGATCCGCAGCAGCGTCGGCTCGTCCCACCCGAAGCCGACGTCGACGGCGCCGAGCGGGATCGGGTGCGCGAGCGGGATCAGCTCGCCGGTCTTCTTCGCCGCCATGATCCCGGCGAGCTGGGCCGCCGCGAACGCGTCGCCCTTGGCGAGCGCCGCGCCGCGCAGCGCGTTCGCCGCGTCCTCGCTCAGCCGCACGAACGCCTCGGCGCGCGCCGTGCGTGCCGTCGCGGCCTTCGCGCCGACGTCGACCATCGCGAGCGATCCGTCCTCGCCGACGTGAGAGAGCTTCACGCTCATAGGAACGCGAGATCCGCCGCTTGCGGCGTCACGCCGTTCTCGCGCAGCCAGTCGGGATCGTAGAGCCGCGAGCGGTAGCGCTCGCCGCCGTCGCAGAGCACCGTCACGACGACGCTCCCCGCGGGGAGCGTTCGCGCGTACCGGGCCGCGGCCGCCACGTTCAGCGCCGCGGAGCCGCCGACGAAGAGCCCCTCCTCGCGCACCAGCCAGTGCGCCATCTCGGACCAGGTGCGGTCGTCGACGCGCAGCGCGTCGTCGACCGGCGCGCCGGCGAAGTTCGCGACGATCCGCTTGATCCCGATCCCTTCGGCGTTCGAGTCTCCCTCGACCGCGAGCTCGCCGGTCGTGACGTACGCGAACAGCGCCGAGCCGTACGGGTCGGCCAGCACGACGCGGATCGACGGATCGTGCGCCTTGAGCGCACGGCCGGTCCCGGCGATCGTTCCGCCGGTCCCCGCCGCCGCGACGAACGCGTCGATCCGGCCGCCGGTCTGCGCGATGATCTCGGGGCCGGTCGTCCGCTCGTGGGCGTCGCGGTTCGCCGTGTTCTCGAACTGGTTCGCCCAGACCGCGCCCGGCGTCGCCTCGGCGATCCGCCGCGCCTCGTGGTAGTAGTTCGCCGGGTTCGTGTACGGCGCGGCCTCGACGACGTGGAGCTCGGCGCCGTAGGTGCGCAGCAGCGCGTACTTCTCCGGCGCTTGGTCGTCGGGCATCACGATGATCGTGCGGTACCCGCGCGCGTTGCCGACCAGCGTCAGCCCGATCCCGGTGTTCCCGGCGGTCCCCTCGACGACGATCCCGCCCGGCTTCAGCAGCCCGCGCGCCTCGAAGTCCTCGACGATCCCGCGCGCCGCGCGGTCCTTCACCGAGCCGCCGGGGTTGAGGTACTCCGCCTTGCCGAGGATCGTCCGGCCGAGGGCGGCGGAGAGCTTCGGGAGCGCGATCAGCGGCGTGTTGCCGATCGCGCCGACGAACCCGTCGGCGGTGGTCGCGGCGGCGCTGGGTGAGGGATTCGGCACGGTGCGGTGAACGTCGTCCGGCGAGCATGACGGTTCCTGTTGGCCCGGACGGCGCTCTCGAGGTGTACAGCGCGGTCGGCGACGCATTCGCCGGCCGCCGCATCGGCTTCGGGCGGCGGCGCGCGGCGCTCGCCGCGAACTTCGCCCGTCACCGCGGCCGCGACGACGCCGCCGTCGCCGCGAGCTGGGTCGCCGGGCTCCTCGCCGAGATCGGCTGCGCCGCGGCGGCCGATGCGCCCGGCGAGACCCAGCCCGCCGGCCCGAGCGGTCCGCTGCCGACGGACCCCGACGCCCCGCTGCACGGCGCGCACCTGGTGGCCGCGCTCCCCGGCCTTCCGGCCGGAGCGGCGGACCTCGTGCGCTGGCACCGCGAGCGCGACGACGGGACCGGCTTCCCCGACCGGCTGCGCTGGGACGGGATCCCGGCCGACGCCGCGGCGCTCGGGATCGCGCACGCCTTCCTCGAGCTCGTCGAGGACGAGGGCGAGCCGCGCGGCCCCCAGGAGGCGGTCTTCGCGATCACCGCGGAGAGCGGGCGCGCCTACGCGGTCGAGCTGGTCCGCGCATTCCGCGAGTTCATCGCCGCGGCGCCGGACCGCTGGGACGCGCCCCCGAGCTTCGCGCTTCCCGCGCTCGACGACGAGGTGGTCTCGACGGCGCTGAACTCCGGCGGCAGACAGACGGTGCCGAGCGGGACCTCGACGACCGCCGTGGCGCTGACTCCATGCGATCGCGCGACCGCGGCGGCCGACCGCGTGGCGGCGGCGCTGGGGCCGGACCGCATCGCGGCCGCTCGCGCCGGCGCATGCGTCCACGCGGCGCGCGCGTTCTTCCACCTGACCGGGGCGCCGGCGTGATCGATCTTCCCGCGCGCACGCGCCGCGTCTCCGGGACGCGGCTGCTCGACCTGTGCCGCGAGCGCGGGATCGCGAGCCTCGCCGATCCGTTCATGGGGCTGCCGACGCACCTGAACGTGCTCAAGCGGCACGGCGTCGCGGTGCACGGCGGCGATCTGCTCGAGTGGTTCGTGCGCGCGGGCGAAGGGCTCGTCGTCAACGACTTCACGATCCTGCGCGACAGCGAGGTCGCCGAGATCGTCGAGATGATCCCGGGGCGGATCTATCCGACCGATCTGTTCCGCGCCTGGGAAGGCGTCTTCTTCAGCGAGGAGCAGGCGCGGTATCTGGGCGTCTGGCACGCGAACGTGCACGCGCTGCGCAGCGACGGGCAGACCGGCGTCGCGGTGCTCGGGCTGTGGCACGTGCTCTGCCACTGGCTGCTGAAGTCGCGGCATCCCGACGAGATGGTCGACGTCCCGCCGAGCGAGCTCGCGTGGAACTACATCCGCGAGACGCAGCGCTGGGTCGCCGGCAACGGCCGCCGCAACACCGTGCGGCGCGCGGACTTCGCGACGACGCTCGCCGCCGTGCGCACGGACGCGGTCTACCTCGCGCCGCCGGGCCGCAGCGCGGTGCGCCGCGTCGACGCGCGCGTCTGGATGTGGGAAGCGTGGTGGCAGGGCGATCCGTACCTGAACGTCGAGCGCCTCTACCGCGACACGGTCTTCGGCGGGCGCACGAACGACGACGGCAGCTACGACCGCGCGATCGACGAGGTGCTCACCGCCGCGGCGAACGCGCCGTACGTGATCGTGCAGTCGAACGAGCGCGAGTCCTCACGCTTCGAGCGCCTGCTCCGCGCGCAGCGCCCGAACGTCGAGACGCTCATCTTCGCACCCGACGAGATCTACCTGATCGCCAAACGCTGACATGTCACCCTGAGCTTGTCGAAGGGTGAGCCGTCGGCAGCATCGTGCCTAGCGGCTCATGCTTCGACAGGCTCAGCATGACGTTGTTATCGCGCCGGTGAGGCGCTCTGGAAGCGGTACCACACCAGGCAGAGCAGGGCCAGGATGATGCTGACGATGCCGTGCTTCGTGTGCACGCCGGCCGGATAGAAGTGGCCGGTCCAGTACAGGATCGCGATGACGACGAAGACGGCGG
>DATHLL010000372.1:0-4077 GCA_035488195.1 Candidatus Elarobacter sp.
GGGACCGGGATCGCGATCGTCTTCGCCGAGGCCGGGATCCCGGTCACGGTGATCGAGACGAAGGACGAGGCGGTCGAGAAGTCCCGCGAGATGATCTTCGGGATGTTCAAGTACCAAGTCGACAAGGGCCGGCTCACCCAAGAAGACGCGTGGAAGCGCGCCAACTCGATCTCGTTCGAGACCGAGTACGACGAGCTGGGCGAGGTCGACGTGGTCGTCGAGGCGGTGTTCGAGTCGATGGACGTCAAGAAGCAGGTCTTCGGGAAGCTCGACGCCGCGACGAAGCCGGAGTGCATCCTCGCCTCGAACACCTCGACGCTCGACATCGACCAGATCGCCGCCTCGACGAAGCGGCCGGACAAGGTGCTCGGCCTGCACTTCTTCGCGCCGGCGAACATCATGAAGCTGCTCGAGATCGTGCGCGGCAAGGAGACCTCGCCGCAGACGCTGACCACCGGGATCGCGCTCGGCAAGAAGCTGCGCAAGGTCGCGGTCGTCT
Organism: Candidatus Elarobacter sp.; assembly: GCA_035488195.1. Classification (GTDB taxonomy): domain Bacteria; phylum Vulcanimicrobiota; class Vulcanimicrobiia; order Vulcanimicrobiales; family Vulcanimicrobiaceae; genus Vulcanimicrobium. Next base: position 500 of record DATHLL010000372.1, read on the forward strand.
CGGGGAACGCGTTCGGCTTCATCGGGAACCGGATGCTGTTCGAGTACGAGGCGCAAGCGGTGCAGCTCGCGGAAGAGGGCGTCAGCCCCGCGCGCATCGACGACGTCATCAAGAACAAGTTCGGATTCGCGATGGGACCGTTCGCGGTCGCCGACCTGTCCGGGCTCGACGTCTACCACTTCATCTCGCAGTCGCAGCAGGGCCAGCCGCTCGGGCGGATCCCGATCATCGCGAAGCTGGTCGAGCAGGGGCGCCTCGGCCAGAAGAGCGGTCGCGGGTTCTTCAAGTACGACAAGGCGGTCGGCAAAGGCCGTCAGGCGATCCCCGATCCCGAGGTCGAGCAGCTCATCGCGCAGCTCGCGAAGGAAGCGGGGATCGCGCAGAACCCGGACGTGAGCGACGAGGAGATCATCGCGCGCTGCACGCGCGCGCTGGCCGACAGCGGCGCCGAGCTGCTGCGCACCGGGATCGCGCTGCGGCCCGGCGACGTCGACATCGTCTGGATCTACGGCTACGGCTTCCCGCCGCACCACGGCGGCCCGATGTGGTACGCCGAGCACGAAGCACACTATACACCGAAAGGCGGCCCGGCCGCCGCGAGCGAGACCAAGGAGTTGACCCATGCCTGAGGCGGCGATCGTCTCGGCGGCGCGGACGCCGATCGGCAAGGCGTTCCGCGGCGCGTTCAATCAGACCCACGGTGCGACGATGGCGGGACACGTCATCACGCACGCGATCGAGCGGGCCGGCGTTGCACCGGACGAGGTCGAGGACGTCGTCCTCGGCGTCGGGTTGCCGGAAGGCGCGACGGGCCACAACATCGGCCGCGTCGCCGCGCTGCGCGCGGGACTCCCGCGCAGCGTCGCGGGGACGACGATCAACCGCTATTGCGCGTCGGGCCTGCAGGCGATCTCGACCGCGGCGCACCGCGTCATCGTCGACCGCGCGAAGGTGATGGTCGCCGGCGGCGTCGAGTCGATCTCGCTCGTGCAGAACGACATGAACATGCACGAGTTCACCGAGGAGTGGGCACTGCGCCACGAGCCCAGCCTGTACATGCCGATGCTGCAGACGGCCGACTTCGTCGCGAAGAAGTACAAGGTCTCGCGCGAGGCGCAGGACGAGTACTCGCTGCAATCACAGCAGCGCACCGCCGCGGCGCAAGCCGCCGGCAAGTTCGACGCCGAGATCGTCCCGCTCCCGACCTGGAAGTACGAGCAGGACAAAGAGACGAAGGCGTACCGTGAAGAGCAGGTGACGCTCACGAAGGACGAGGGCAACCGCCCCGACACGACGCTCGAAGGCCTGCTCTCGCTCAAGGGCGTGCTCTCCAAAGACTCGCCGATCACCGCCGGCAACTCATCGCAGCTCAGCGACGGCGCCGCCGCGGTCGTCATCATGGACGCCGACGAGGCGCGCACCCGCGGCATCGAGCCGCTCGGCTTCTACCGCGGCCTGGTGGTGCGCGGCTGCGACCCGGGCGAGATGGGGATCGGCCCGGTCTTCGCCGTCCCCGACCTCCTGAAACGCCACGGCCTGACGGTCGACGACATCGGCTTGTGGGAGCTGAACGAAGCCTTCGCCGTGCAGACCGTCTACTGCCGCGACACGCTCGGCATCCCGAACGAGAAGCTCAACGTCGACGGCGGCGCGATCTCGATCGGCCACCCGTACGGCGTCAGCGGCGCCCGCATGACGATGCACGCCCTGATCGAAGGCAAACGCCGCGGCGCCAAGTACGTCGTCGTGACGATGTGCATCGGCGGCGGCATGGGCGCCGCGGGGCTATTCGAGGTGAACTTGAACTAGGCGCGACCTCGGCTACGGCTCATCCTTCGACAAGCTCAGGATGACATCGTGGCGGGGCCGATATGCAAAGGGCGGCATCGTAATGATGCCGCCCTTTGTCATCTCGCTCCCGTACGTTGCCATTCCGGCATGTCATCCTGAGCTTGTCGAAGGATGAGCCGTAGCGAGATTCTTGCGGAGCCACTCACTCCACGATGGTTCGCCCGACGCGCGTAAGCCGGAGATCTTCGTACAGCGCTTCGGTCGGAACGTCGAGAGCGATCGTCTCGAACGTGACCCGGTCGCCGGTACCATATTCCTCGAAGAACCATCGGTTGCCGGCATCGCGCCGGTAGATCTCGACATGGACGGTGCGCGAGTCGATCAGCACGTACTCGCGCAACGACGGCATGGTACGGTATTCGGCAAACTTCGTGCCGCGGTCGATCGTCTCGGTCGATGCCGAGACGATCTCGATGATGAGCGAGGGAAAGCGGGTGAACTGCTCGTCTTCCAGATCGCGGCGGTCGCACGTCACGACGATGTCGGGATACCGGACCGACGGGACATCGGGAAGGGCGACCTTCATGTCGGCGCCGTAGACGCCGCACTCCTTGCCCCGGATCGCGGGGCGCACGAGCGCGATCACGTTGCTGGCGATCGTGCCGTGCGCACGCGAGGCGCCGGCCATCGCGAATACGTGCCCGGCCGCGAACTCGTAGCGCAGTGGCTGCGTCGGTTCCCAGACGAGGAACTCGTCCAGGGACATGCTGATCGGCTCCGGCTGAATCGCCATGGCTCCGCCTCCGGCGTTATTCTACCCCGGATGCTGCGGCAGCGCCATCCGCGAACAAGCCCTTGTACCGCTCGCGAAGATCGCGTTTGAGGAACTTCCCGACCCCGGTCCGCGGAATCGCGTCCACGAACAGGATCCGATCGGGGGTCTGCCATTTGGCGAGCTTGTCGGTGAGCCAGTCGCGGATCTGGTTCTCGTCGGCGGCGTGGCCTTCGCGCAGGACGACGGCGGCGACGGGGCGCTCTTGCCAGTGCGGGTGCGGGATGCCGAAGACGCAGGCTTCCTTCACCGCGGGGTGGCCCATGATCGTGTTCTCGACCTCGACCGAACTGATCCACTCGCCGCCGGACTTGATGAAGTCCTTGACGCGGTCGACGATCTCGATGTAGCCGTACTCGTCCATCGTCACGACGTCGCCGGTGTGGAACCAGCCGTCGGGCGTGAACGCCGCCGCGGTCGCGGCGTCGTTGTTGTAGTACTGCTTCGCGACGGCGAAGCCGCGCACCAGCAGCTCGCCGCGCGAGACGCCGTCGCGCGGGACGTCTTCGCCGTTCTCGTCGACGATCTTCGACTGGACGATCGGCGAGAACCGGCCCTGCTTGTAGCGCTCGCGCCGCTGCATCCCCGGATCGTTCACGAGCTCCGCGATGTCGCGGCTGACCGTCCCGATCGGCGACATCTCGGTCATCCCCCAAGCGTGGATCGCCTCGATCCCGAGCGCGTTCAGGTCGTCCATCAGCGAGTGGGGCATCGCCGAGCCGCCGATCACGATCCGCTTGAGGTGCGGGAGCGTCTTGCCCTGCGCCTTGAGCATGTCGCGCACGGTGAGCCACACCGTCGGGACGCCGGCGGAGAGCGTGACGCGCTCGGTCTCGCACAGCTCGATCACGCCGGCGGGGTCGAGCCGCTCCATCGGCATGATGAAGTCGGCGCCGACCATCATGCACGCGAACGGCGTCCCCCACGCGTTGACGTGGAACATCGGCACGATCGG
>DATHLL010000373.1:0-2589 GCA_035488195.1 Candidatus Elarobacter sp.
ACGCGCAGCAGATCGTAGATCCCGACGCTGCTCGCCACGGCGCGGTACAGTTCCGGGTTGCGCGTCATGGCGAGGCCCATCAAGAACCCGCCGGCGCTTCCGCCCATGATCCCGAGATGCTTCGCGTCGCCGTAGCCGTTCGCACCGAGCCACTTCGCGCACGCCGCGAGGTCATCCGCGCTCACCGTCTTGGTCGCGAGGCGCGCGGCGGTGTGCCAGGCGCTCCCGTACTCGCCGCCGCCGCGGATCATCGCGCTCGCGATCGCGCCGCCGCGCTCGAGCCACGCCAGTGAAGCGGCGTTGAACCGGGGGCGCGTGATCGTTCCGTACGCGCCGTACGCGCCGAGGATCGTCGGCGTCCGCGCGCCGCGCGCGCCCGGCCCGCTCACGATCTCCAGCGGGATCTTCACGCTGCCGTCGAGCGAGGGCACCAGCACCCGCTGCACCCGCACCGCCGAGAAATCACCCGGCGCGCTCTGCGCGATCGAAGTCGGCACGAGCACGTTCCGCGCCGCGTCGTACCGCAGCCACCGCGGCGGCACCGTGTATCCCTCGACGCCGACGATCACCTCGTTGCCGCTCGGATCGGCCGCCGCGAAGTCGATCGTCGAGACGTCCGGGACCGGCACGGTCGCGCGCGGCGTGCCGTCGGCCGCGAACGTGCGCATCGCCGAGTCGCCGCCGTTCACGTCGAGCGTCGCGAACCCGCCCGGGATCGCGACCACGTCGTCGATCACGAGATCGCCGCCGGGCACCAGCGTCTTCCCCGTCTCGACGGTCTGGCCGGGGCCGATCCCGATCACCGCGCCGCGCGGCGCGCTGCCTTTCGCGACGACCGCGAGCACGTCGCCGACGAACGCCGCATCGGCCGCGCTGCTGCTCCCGATCCCCGCGGCCGGCGTCGCGACTTGCGTGAAGCTTCCGTTCGCGCCGCGCCGCACGTACACCGACGCCGCGACGCCGTCGCCGTCCGCCTCGATCGCCGCCAGCGCGCGCCCGTCGCGCGAGGCGAGCAGATGGTACTCCGCCTTCGGCGAGAGCCCGCGCCCGAACACGTACGCATCGCTCGCCGGATCGCTGCCGACGACGTGGTGCACCAGCACGATCCCGTCCTTCGCGTACGTTCCGTCCGCGTTGCGCGGCAGCGCGGTGTGCACGAACCCTTTGGCGTCGGCGTCCCACGCGAGCGCGACCGGCGTCGTGCCGCCGCCGACGTGCGGGAGCGTGTCGCCGAGCATCGTCCCCGACGCGACGTCGACGACGTGCAGCGTCTCGTCCTCGCTGCCGCCCTGCTGCGTCGTGAACGCGACGCGCGAGCCGTCCGGCGAGAGCCACACCGAGCCGATCGCCGGCGGCGCGCCGACCGCCGACGCCGCCGGATCGTACAGCACGCGCTCGGCGCCCGCCTCGCCGCCGTTGCGCACCACCAGGGCGGCCTGCGGCGCGGGCGGCGTCCGCCGCAGGTAGACCCACCGCCCGCCCGCGATCTGAAGGCTCGAGCGCGAGGGCGAGCTGCGCGCGAGCGCCTCGACCCGCGCGCGAATCGGCGCGTAGGCGGGCAGCGCGCGGATGAAGTTCTGCGCCAGCGCGGTCTCCGCCGCCGCCCACGCGCGCGTCCGGGGATCGTTCGGATCCTCGAGCGAGCGATACGGATCGACGATCTGCGTACCGAAGTAGGTGTCGGTCGCGGGCTGCGAGGGCGCCGGAGGGTAGGGCAGGCGCTGCGGTGCAGTGGCACCGAGCAGCACGAGCGACGACACCAACGCAACGGCGGAACGAACGATGGACATGCGGCGTGACTACGACGCCTCGCCCGACAACCATGCGCCGAAGCCGAAGCGCATCTACGACCCGATCCACCGCTTCATCGAGTTGGACGCGGGCGAGGTCGCGCTGCTCGCCACGCGCCCGGTCCAGCGGCTGCGCCGTCTCCGCCAGCTCGGCCTCGCCTACCTCGCCTTCCCCTCGGCGGAGCACTCGCGGTTCTCGCACGCGCTCGGCGCGCTCGCCAGCGGGACGCGCGTCTTCGACGCGCTGCGGGAGCACTCGCCCGACGCGTTCGCCTCCGAGCGCGAGTTCCGTGAGAGACGCAAGCTCCTGCGCGCGAGCCTCCTGCTCCACGACGTCGGCCACGGCCCGTTCTCGCACGCCTCCGAAGCGGTCCTCGGCGTGCGCCACGAGCTGCGCACCGAGACGATCCTCGCGCTCCCCGAGATCGGCGAGGCGCTCGACGCGATCGGCGTCGACCGGCGCGACGTCCTCGGGCTCATCACCGGCGCGCACGACGCCGACCCGGTGCTGCGCGAGCTCGTCAGCGGCCCGAACCTGGACGCCGACCGGATGGACTATCTGCTGCGCGACGCGTACTTCACCGGCGTCGCCGGCGGCTCGTACGACGCGGAACAACTGATCGCATCGCTGCGCGTCCTCGAGGCCGGCGGCCGCCCGCAGCTCGGCGTCGACGGCCGCGGCGTCGTCGCGCTGGAGTCGTTCGTGCTCGCGCGCTACATGATGTTCGCGACCGTCTACTTCCACCACACCACGCGCGCGTTCGAGCGCGTGCTGCACGACGTGCTCGAGAAGCTGTGG
>DATHLL010000374.1:0-6135 GCA_035488195.1 Candidatus Elarobacter sp.
AGCTGGAACGGCAGCAAAACGAACCTCTTGACGCTCTCGCTGGCATGCTCATTCGCAAGCGGTGCACAGGGGTCGATCGTTACCGGAACCGGGCATCCGCAGTTCGACCTGAGCGTCGAGGTCGTCGGCGCGAACGAGAGCGCACACCTCAGCAACATGGCGGTGTTAGAACATGTCGGCGGGACCTCGCACGTGAAAAACTCGCTTCACGTTTATCGTGCCAGTGCGACGGATTCCGGCGGTTCCCGCGCGGGCTACGCTCCCGAGCTCGCGGCGTTCGTCGACGCCATACGGCGTCGCGGCCGCTTCCAGACCGATTTTGGTGCGTTGATCCCGGCATACCAGATCATCGAGGACGTATTGACCACTGTCGAAGCAGCGGCCGACGCGCCGTCGTGGCATGCGGCATAGCGCGATGCGAGAGACGCTGGCCCTCGGCGAGACCTATCGCGTCGACGATCCGAACGATCTCGTATCCCTTCGGAGAGCCCTGCGCACGTCGCTCTCCGGAAATAGCGAGACGGTCCAATCCTACGAGAGAGCGCTTGCCTCGTACTTCGGCGCGTCGAACGCCATCGCAATCTCGTCCGGAACGGCTGCACTATCCGTGGCGCTCCGCGCAGCGGGTGTCGGCGCGGGCGACGAGGTGGTGCTCACCCCGACCGCACCGCTCTGCACGGCGTACCCAATCCTTGAGCTCGGCGCGATCCCCGTCTTCTGCGACACCGAACGCGACACGTTCGGCTGTGATCCCATAGACCTGGTGCGGGTGATATCCTCGCGCACGAAAGCGATCATCGAGACGCCCATGTGGGGATATCCGACCAACCTTCCTACTCTGAAAGACATCGCGGCGTCCCGAGGCGTCACGCTGATTTGTGATCTCGCGCACGCGCACGGGACGACGCTCGGCGGTGCACACTTGTCGGGCTTCGCGGACATTGCTTGTTTCAGCACGCACGAACGCAAAATGCTGTCAACCGGCGAAGGCGGATTCGTCCTGCTGGAAAGCAACACGCTCGCGCGGCGGTGCCGCGAATACCGGAACTTCGGCAACTTCGATGGGATCCACGTCGGACTGAACTACAAGCTCAGCAGCGTCCAAGCGGCGCTCGGCCGCAATCGCCTGGCCACGCTCGACTCGTCCCTCGCACGCCACCGTGAAGTAGCGGCCGCGTTGCTCGCCCGGATCCGGCATCGGCTGGTTAAGCCGTTTCCCGTCATCCCGGGAGGGAGGCCGAATTATTATCGCATTCTGCTGCGGCTGGGTTTCGCTGATCCTACGCGTTTCGTCGGCGATCTCGAGGCTCTCGGCGTACCATCGGACATCGTGCGTTACGGATGCCGGTGCCTGTACGAGTTTCCGGCATTCGCGCCGTATCGCCGGCAGTGCCCCAACGGCGAAGCGCTCTTGTCGACGGTCACCACCATCCCGGCGCATCGCGGGGTGACGGAGAGGCACATCAGCGCGATCTCAGACTTCATCAACCATTATCGCGTCCTGGACGCGTCGGCTTGACGAAGGAGCAGAAAATATTCCAAATGAAATTCTGTTCTTTCAACCACATGCCGTGGCGCTTCGTTAAGGCGCGCACCAGTACGTGGCCGTATGACAATGCCGACTTCGAAGCGCCCGTGGCCCGGCGTGAGCTCTCGAACTTCCTCACGCAAGCGTCCATCGCAGAGGAGGCCGGCTTCGACTGGGTCGGATTCGGAGAAGAGCACTGCAATCCGTTCGGCCTCATCCCGAATGCGTGCATCGCCGCCTCCTTGGTCGCCGCGAAGACGAGCCGGATTCGACTCGGCGTGTTTGGTGCGGCCCTTCCTCTCCTCAACCCGGTCAAGGTGGCAGAAGAGTATGCCTGGGTCGATACGTTCAGCGGCGGACGCTTGGAAGCCGGGTTCATGCGCGGCGTGCCGCAAAACTATTTCGTGTACAATGGCGATGTAGACGGCTCGTGGGACCGGCTCGAGGAAGCTGCTCAACTGATCGTACGGCTGTGGACGGCCGATGAGCCCGTGTCATGGCGATCGAAATACTATACTTTCAACCGGATCTCGCTTTGGCCGAGATGCGCGCAGCATCCGCACCCGCCGATTTTGATGACGGCCGGCTCGGAACGGTCCGCGCGGGTTGCGGCGCGCCTGCGCGCCCGCGTCGGTGAGATTCATCTGAAGCAGCGCGATGGGCTTTCGCGTGTTCGGGAAACGTTCGATCGGTACGCCGACATTGCGGATCAGTTCTCGTGGCAGCCCGGGCCGGACGTCTTCGTGGTCGGCGTCTACGCGTGCATCGCGCGTTCGGACGAGGAGGCGTTCCAAAAAATGGAACCGGCATTGAATTATACGTACAACGTCATTTCGGGTGGGTTCAAATCACAAGAGCCGAAGCCGACGCCGCTCGCCGAGCCTGCGAAAATGCCCGAGGAAAGCCTCACGCTCAAACAGCGCATCGAAGCGGGGCTCGTGGTGTGCGGCTCTGCGAGAACCGCGGCCGAACAGATCGCGCACATACACGAACGGACGGGCGCGGGGATCATCAGCCTCCACTTCCAAGTGGGAAACATGTCGCATACGGACGTCTGTCGCAGCATTAAACTCTGTGGTGACATCGTGATACCATCCTTGAACCGGCGGCGACCGGATGCGCTCATGGCGCGGAAGGATGAGCGAACTGCATGATGCCGGGCGGATACCGATCTCGAGCGATTCTTGCGCCGTGCCACGTTTACCGAGTCGAACGCCCTTTCAACGCGGCGCGACCGAGCTCGACCGGGCGCATCTCGACGACCTCGAAGACGACGAGATGCTTCCGGCAGCGCGCGCAGACGACGTTCGGTGAGGGCTTGCGCTTGCGCAGCACCTCCATGAAGCACTTCTCGCAGCGGATGATGTAGCGCTTCGGCGACTCGTTCAGCGGCGCGGCGCGGCCGAGGTCGTGGTAGATCGAGCGCAGGCCGATCTCGCGCATCTTCTTCTTGAACGCGTGGGTGTGGCCGGGCTTCTCGCCGCGCGCGTGCAGCCACGCGTGGATCATCTCGTGGAGCAGCGTCTCCCGCAGCTCGTCGGGCTTGCCGGCCAAGTGCTTCGGCGAGAGCTCGATCAGCGGCGGCTTGTAGGTCACGCGGCCGGCGAGGTTCGAGAAGCGCGCGTTGTACGCGATGCGATGCGAGGGAATCTCGCCCGCGAAATACATCAGGTTGTACTGCGCGAAGAGGAGCTGCAGCTCGGGGACGTCGGGGAGACCGGGGAGCACGCGGTCTTCTTCGCCAAGGACCCCGCGTGGGTCTTCCGCCGCGCATCGCGATTCCGATCCTGGCCGTCTTCGCCGTGGTCTTCCTCGGCGTTCTCGGCTGGTTTCTGCGCATCGGCTTCGGCACGACGGGCTCGGCGTTCGGCCCCGGCACCACTGCGGGTTCGGCGACGGTCGCGCAGCAAGGCGACGCGCGGATGCAGGTGACGCCGGCGCCGATCGCGACCGATCCGCCGGGCACGTTCACCGTTCCGCAGACCGGGACCGGACCGGTGCAAGGCCGGTCGAACGCGCTCCCCGGCGCAGGCGTCGGCGGCGGAACGCCGGCCGGTCCGCCGGGACCGGTGATGGAAGAGCTCACCGCGCTGCGCGCGCGGCTGGCGCGCAACCCGAAGGATCTCGCCGCGCTGGTGCGGCTCGGCGACATGGAGTTCGACGCGCAGAAGTTCGACAAGGCGTCGGACTACTACGCGCGCGCGCTCGCGCTCGACCCGAGCAACCCGGACGTGCGGACCGACTACGCGACCGCGCTCCACCAGAACGGCCGCGATCTCGACGCGCTCAAGCAGCTCGACGCGGTGCTGAACGAGCGGCCGCGCTTCGCGACCGCGCTGTTCAACCGCGGCGTCGTGCTCCAGGCGATCGGGCGGCGCACCGACGCGATCGCCGACTTCAAGCAGTACCTCTCGCTCGTCAAGCCCGACGACCGGCGCGCCGCCGACGCGCGCGCCGCCCTCCAGCAGCTAGGTGAATGAACGCGAACACTTCGGCGCCCCGCCTCTACGTCTCGGCCGACATGGAGGGCACCGCGGCGGTGTGCTCCTGGACCCAAGTCGACCCGAGCAACACCACCGAATACCCGTACTACCGCCGCCTGATGTCGCTCGAGGTCCGCGCGGCGATCGACGGCGCGCGCGAGGCGGGCGCGGGCGAGGTGCTCGTGAACGACTCGCACTCCTCGATGCGCAACGTGCTCTGGGACGAGCTCCCGGACGACGTGCGCATGATCTACGGCAACCGCAAGCCGTTCTCGATGGCGGAAGGTGCCGAAGGGTTCGACGCGGCGTTCTTCACCGGCTATCACGGCGCGATCGGGACTCAGGACGCCGTGCTCGACCACACCTACACCGGCGACACGCTGCGCGAGACGCGCGTGAACGGGCTCGCGTGCAGCGAGGCGATGCTCAACGCCGCCGTTCTCGGGCTCTCCGGCGTCCCGGTCGTCCTGATCACCGGCGACCGCGCGACCGTCGAGCAGAACAAAACCGTGATGCCGTGGATCACCGGCGTCGCGGTGAAGGACTCGATCGGCCGGTTCGCCGCGAACTCGCTCTCGCCGGCGCGCGCGCGCGAGCTGATCCGCGCCGGCGCGAAGCGCGCGATCGAACGGCTCGCCGAGGCGAAGCCGTTCACGTTCGAGCCGCCGATCGCGCTGGAGATGGACTTCAACTGGACGCAAAACGCCGACTTCGCCGAGCTGATCCCCGGCTTCGAGCGGACCGGCTCGCGCAGCGTCCGCTTCGTCCACGACGACTACCGCGTCGTCTTCAAGGCGTACATCGCCGCGTTCCGGCTAGGTGCCGCCGCGAACGCGCCCGTCTGAGCGCATGCCCGACGTCGCGTACCAGGGCCATCCCGGCGCCTTCAGCGACGTCGCGGCGCGCGCGCTGGTGCCGGACGCGCGCACCTGCGGGTATCCGTCGTTCGACGCGGTCGCGGAAGCCGTCGACGCGGGCGAGGCGGAGTACGGCGTGCTGCCGGTCGAGAACGCGATCGCCGGCTCGATCCCGCGCAACTACGAGCTGCTCTGGGAGCGTCCGGCGCTGCGCATCCGCGGCGAAGCGGTGCTCCCGATCGAGCTGTGCCTGATCGGCGTCGCGGGCGCTGCGGAAGAGCGGATCGCGGAGATCCGCTCGCATCCCGTCGCGCTCGAGCAAGTCCGCCGCTACGCCGACGCGCACCCGCACTGGAAGAAGACCACGACCACCGACACCGCGGGCGCGGTCCGCGAGGTCGTCGCGCTCGGCGATCCGGCCGTCGCGGCGATCGGCCCCGCGCTCGCGGCCGAGATCCACGGCGGCACGGTCCTCGCGCGCGGCGTGCACGACGAGCGCGAGAACTACACGCGCTTCTTCCTGATCGCACGCGGCGACGGCAGCGGCGCGGGCACGCGCGCGTGCGTCGGGATTCGCATCGAGGACCGGCCCGGCTCGCTGCGCGACGCGCTCACCGCGTTCGCCGACAACGGGATCGACCTGCGCTTTCTGATCGCCCGCCCCGACCGCCGCGAAGCGTTCCGCTACCGCTTCTTCGTCGAGCTGGCGAACGCGGACGGCGCACGCCTGAACGCGGCGCTCGCCGCGATCGGCGGCGAGCAGCGCGTTCTGGGACGGTATTAGAGCGGAGAGACCGCGGCGGCGAGCCCGCTGAGATCTTGCAGGTCGGGCAGTGAGGCGGCGCGGATCGTGCAGGCCGCCGCGTGGTGCGGCAGCGCCTCGCGGGCGAACGTCTCGCGAACACGCGCGATCCATGGCTCGCCGAGATACGCCGCCAAGCTACCCAGCACGATCACGTCGAGCACGAGCAGATCCGCGAGCAGCGCGCACGCCGCGCCGGCCGCATCGGCGTTCTCGCCGATCGCCGCGCGCGCGAGCGGATCTCCGCGTCCGGCGCGCTCCGCAACGTCGGCGCCGGTCGCGGCGCCGTACGACGGATCGCGGAGCCGCGCAAGCTTCGGCAGCGCGCTCGCGGCGCCGAACGATTCGAACGATCCGGGCTTCCCGAAGACGTCGGGGCCGTCGTCGCGATAGCGAACGTGCCCGAGCTCGGGCGAGTAGCCGCGCGAGCCGTAGTGCGCGCGCCCGCCGAGCACGAGACCCGCA
>DATHLL010000375.1:0-5099 GCA_035488195.1 Candidatus Elarobacter sp.
GTCGGCTTCATCCCGACGGTGCTCGAGCAGATCCAGCACAATCTCTTCGCGCAGGCGAAGACGTTCTTGCAGGACCGCACGATCGCGACGCTCGACCGCGACGAGTTCCTGCGCCTGCTGCGCGAGCGCGCGGGGATGATCGACGTCCCGTGGTGCGGGAGCGCGGCGTGCGAGGCGTGGGTCAAGGCCGAGACGAGCGCGACGACGCGCAACCTGCGCGAGCCGGCGCGCGCCGCGACGTGCGTCCCCTGCGGCGAGCCGGCGCGGTATCAGGCCTATTTCGCGCAAGCCTATTAACGTGGCGGCGCGGGACGCGATCGAGCGCGCCGGCCGCGCCGCGGCGTTCGGCGCGCTGCTGTTCGCGGTGTTCGCCGCGTCGAGCCCATCCGCGGCGGACGCGGGCGGCGTCGGGGTCGACGACCCGCGCGTCGTCGGGCGCAGCGCCGGCAGTGACGTCGCGACCGCGCGGCGGATCGCCGCGGCGCTTCTCGCGCGCCCGCTCGCCGCGCAGCTCACCCGCGTGCGGTGCGAGCGGGTCGGGCCTCACGTCGACTGCGGGCTGACCGTCTCCGGGACGAAGTTCCACCGCCCGCTCGACATCGCCGGGTGGGACACGGAGATCGCGGGCCTCGTCGACGGCGCCTTCGCGGCCGCGCCGGAGGCCGACGAGATCGACTGCTGGGCGACGGTCCCGCTCGGGGCGGCCAAGGGCACGGTCGTCAGCGGCGACTACGCGAAGCCGACCGCCGCGACGGTCTTCTCGGTCACCGTCCCGCGGGCGCGGCGCGGCCAGGTTCGCGCGCGGCTCGCCTCGGGCGCGGGCGTCTTCTGGGACCCGGCGTTCCGGGCGTCGCTGTCGAAGGGAACCCGCGGATGATCCGCTCGACCGTACTGCCCAACGGCCTGCTCGTACTGACCGAGCGCATGGCCCACGTCCGCTCCGCGACGGTCGGCGTGTGGGCCGACGTCGGATCCTCGTTCGAGCCGGCCGGGCTGCGCGGGATCTCGCACCTGCTCGAACACATGGTCTTCAAGGGGACGGCGCGCCGGACGGCGCGGCAGATCGCCGAGGAGATGGACGCGGTCGGCGGCGAGCTCAACGCGATGACCGACAAAGAGTCGACCTGCTTCTACGCGCACGTCGTCGACCGGCATCTCCCGCGCGCGGTCGACGTGCTCGCCGACATGCTGCAGCACGCGCGCTTCGACGGCGACGATCTGGACCGCGAGCGCCAGGTCGTCCTCGAAGAGATCAAGATGTACGACGACTCGCCGGGCGAGGTCGTGCACGAGCGCTTCACGCGCACGCTGTGGCGCGGGGCGAACCTCGGCGACCCGACGATCGGGTACGCCGAGACGGTCGGCGCGATCGCGCGCGAGGACCTGCTGCGCTGGCGCGCGACGCGCTACTCGCCGGCGACGATGTTCCTCACCGCGGCGGGGAACGTCGATCACGACGCGCTCGTGCGCGACGCGGGCGAGGCGTTCGCGGCGTTCGGCGGCGACGCGCAGCCGGCGACGCCGGAGCGGCCGCGGTTCACGCCGGCGCTCGACGTGACGGTCGACGAGACGGAACAGGCCTACGTGCTGCTCGGGACGCCGGGCCTGAGCCTGCGCGACGAGCGCCGGTACGCGTTCTCGGTGCTCGACACCCTGCTCGGCGGCGGGATGTCGAGCCGGCTCTTCCAGAGCGTGCGCGAGGAGCGCGGGCTCGCGTACGAGATCTCGACGTTCCAGCAGGGCTATCGCGACGCAGGGCTGTTCGGTGTCAGCGCCGGCTGCACGCCCGAGCGCGTCCAGGAGTGCGTCGGCGTCGTCTGCGACGAGCTCGACCGGCTGCTGCACGACGGCGTCACCGAGGCGGAACTCGAACGCGTGCGCGAGCATCTGAAGGGCAACCTCACCCTCGCGCTCGAGAGCACGTTCAACCGCATGGCGCGCCTCGCGCGCAACCACCTCGTGCACGGGCGGCAGATCGCGACCGAGGAGATCGAGGCGCGCTTCGACGCGGTGACCGCGGACGAGGTGAACGCGCTCGCGCGCGAGCTGCTCGCGCCGGCGCAGCGCGGGTTGTGCGTGCTGGGGCCGGCGTCGGTGCGCGGGGTGCACCTGCCGGGAGCCGCGGCCGCGTGAGCGAGGTCTTCACCGACAACCTCTACGTGGCGGCGAGCCTGAACCTGGTGACGCAGGCGATCCAGATCGGCGCGTACGCCGCGCGCTTCGCGGGCGTCATCACCGGGCGGATCGCGACCGCGATCTCGCTGTTCTCGCTCTTCGTCACCGCGAGCCGGCTCGCGAACCTCGTCGTGACGCCGGCGCTCGGCGCGCTCGCCGACCACCCGGCGAACGCGGCCGTCCGCGCCCACCAGAGCGCCGTCTCGCCGCACGCGCTGCACGTCTTCGACACGCAGATGCGGATCATCGTCGCCTCCGGCTCCCTGGGGATCCTCATCGGCGGGCTGCTGATGCCGCTCTTCGTCGTGCTGTTCGTGCGCGGCGTGCGGTCGTTCGAGCGCACGGGCTCGATTCCGAGGACGATGCTCCGGCTGCTCGATCCGCGCGTCGTCGGCGGGGTGCTGCGCGAGTTCCGGATGCCCGCGCTCGCCGACGCGCGAGCGCTGCCGTTCGGCGCGATCCCGCGCGCGCTGCTGATCGGCAACACGGTGATCATGCTGGTCTACTCGATCGGCGTCGTCGCCGCATACTACGCGAGCGTCCTCAACCTCGACGCGCGGGGGACCGCGATCGGCCTCTCCGGGCTCGTCAACGGGATCGGGACGGTCGCGTTCTCGCTCTTCGTCGACCCGAACTCGGCGTACATCGTGGACCAGACGGTCCGCGGCGAGCGCCCCGAGAGCCACGTCCGCGCGATGATCGCCTCGCTCGTCATCACGGCGTTCGTCGGCACCGTCCTCGCCCAACTCGTCCTGTATCCCGCCGCGCAGTACATCGCGCTCGCCGCGCACATCTTCGTCCCGGCCAAGCACTGAGATGACACGAGCTCTTCGTCCGATCGCCTTCTCCCTCGCCGTGCTCGCGATGCCCCTTGCGACGACCGGCTGTGCTTCCAGCATCGCCGGCTGGATCGTCAAGGAGCGAAACCACCAAGGCGACGTCGCGCTCGTCCACGGCAACTATCCCGATGCCTCGGTCGCGTACCAGCTCGCGCTCAAGATCGATCCCGCGAACAAGCACGCGCGCGACGGACTGATCACCGTGCAGATCCGGCTGGCGCAGACGTTCTTCGCCGCCTCGAAGTTCGACGATGCGATCGACGCGCTCGCGGTCGCCTCACGGTACTCGCCGAGCGACGAGCGGGTGCAGAGCCTGCGCGGCGAGATCGAGCAGGCCGAGATCAAGCGCGACATCGTCGTCTCGAACTACCCGTCGTACAAGGTGACCGGCGCGTCGATCCGCCGCGGCTACACGCAGCTCAAGACGCTCAACAAGGACATCCTCGACTCGCTGCACCGCTTCGACTACACCTACGACACGGCGGACCTCTCCGCCGCGATCCGGCAGAGCTACGCGCTCAACGAAGAGGTCGTCCGCCAGACCGCGCGCCTGCAGCAGTACCGCCAGCTCGTCGAGTCCGGCGTCCCGGAGCACGCGACCGAGACCCTCGCCCCGCCCGCGAGCCTGCTGCCGCTGCCGTAGGCGCTATGCGCGGATCGCTTCCAGCATCACGGCCGCCATGCGGAGGGGTGAGGGGTTTGCGGCGTAGGCGAAGAGCTTGCGGCCGACGGCGTCGGCGTGGCGGTGCGTCACGAACCACGGCGGCGTCGGGAGCAGCGTCCGTTCGCCGTCGCCGAGCGAGCGCGGGAACGGCGCGAACGGCGCGCGCACGACCGTCTTCTGCGGCTTGTCGAACAGGTACGCGTTGTGGACGACGCCGATCCCGCTCCCGACGTCGGCAAGCGTGTTCCCCGGGTACGCGCCCCAGCTCGCGGTCGCCAGCGAGTACCCGACGCCGGGCCACGTGTTGATCGCGACGCAGCCGTAGCGCAGCTCGGCGATCAGGTCCTCGAACGCCGCGCCGAGCTCGCGGATCGTGCGCGGATGGATCAGGACCGAGCACCCGAGCGTCCCGCGCAGCCGGTCGTTGCAGAACGCGATCGCGTTGCGCAGGTACGCCGCCGCGTCCTCGCCCGGAAGCGCCGTCTCCGCCAGCACCGGGCCGAACGCCTCGCCGCGGAACAGCGGCTCGTCCGCGCTCGCCGGATCGAGGCCGCCGACGAAGAGCCGGTGGACGCCGTCGACCGGGACGTTCACGCGCTCCGCGCTCGGGTGCGCGTGCTCGGCGCCGCGCACGCGCTCCGCCGAGCCCGGGTAGTACGACGGCCGCTGCGGCGCCTCGCGGAGCGCCTTCCGCACCGACTCCAGAAACCGCGGCGTGCAGTCCCAGCCCTCCGGCACGACCAGCACCTGCGCCGCGATGCAGTTCGCGCCGGCGTTGTGCAGCTTCATCGTCGCGACGTGCGCCGCTTGAAAGGCGAGATCGGGCTCGCTCCACGGGCCGGGGACGACGATCACCGGGGTGACGTTGCCGAGCTCGCTGGTGACCGGCTTCGCGATCGCCGGCGTCCCGGCGCGCTTCCGCGCCTCGCCGTCGGGGCCGCCGCCGAAGACGATCGCGTCGTGCGTCCGCTCGCCGCCGGTGAGGTGGATCGCGTCGATCCCGGGATGCTCGCACAGATACGCGCCGACGTCCGCTCCGCCGTCCGCGATCCGCACGTAGCCTTCGTCGACCAGCGAGGAGAAGATGCGCGCGAACACCGGCTCGAGGTACGCGTTCACCGGGTTCAGCTTCAGCATCACCACGCTGCCGTGCGCGTAGAGCGCGTACAGCACGTCGAGCGGCGGGATGCTCGAGACGTTCCCGGCGCCGAGCACGAGCGTCACGGTGCCGGACGGCTCGCGCCGTTCGTAGAAGCTCGCGACGTTCTCGAACAGCGTCGCGCGCGTCACGTCGGGCTGCATCCAGATCTCCGCGGTGACGCCGCTCAGCAGGATCGTGTCGGCGCGGTCGACCGGGAAGACTTGCACGATCACTTGCCCATCCGGGCGCGTGCGGATCGCGCGCTCGGGGATCGGCGGCC
>DATHLL010000376.1:0-2812 GCA_035488195.1 Candidatus Elarobacter sp.
GGGGTGACTCGAACGAACTTGCGCGAGCCGACCTGGAGCACCGCGGGGCCGTCGGCGGTCCAGCGGGCGGCGGGGTCGGTCACGGTTGCGCCGTCGACGCGGACGCCTCCCTCCGCGATCAGGCGCGCCGCCGCGCGCTTCGACTCGGCGAACCCGGCCGCGACGACGAGGTCGGCGAGCTTGGTCCGGCCGGCGAGCGGAAGCTCCGGCATCTCGGCCGGGATCTCGCCGCGCTGGATCGTGCGCTCGAACCACTCGCGCGCCGCGCGGGCGGCGTCGCGCCCGTGATACAGCGCGACCAGATCCTCGGCGATGCGCTTCTTCACGTCCATCGGTGAGACGACGCCGTTCAGCAGCCCGGCGTGGAGGCGCTGCACCTCCTCCGCCGGCCACCACACGGCGAGCCGCGCGTACTCCGGGATCACCGCGTCGGGGATGCGCATCGTCTTTCCGAACATGTCGTTCGGCGGATCGGTCAGCGCGATGTGGTTGCCGGTCGACTTCGACATCTTCTTCTGCCCGTCGATCCCGACCAGCAGCGGGACGGTGACGCAGATCTCCGGCAGTTGTCCGGCGTGGACCTGGTACGGGCGGCTGATCAGCAGGTTGAAGAGCTGGTCCGATCCGCCCAGCTCGACGTCGACGTTCAGCGCGACCGAGTCGTACGCGACCGCGACCGGGTAGACGAACTCGTGCAGCGCGATCGGTGTGCCGTTCTCGTAGCGCTGCTTGAAATCGTTGCGCTCGAGCATCTGCGCGACCGTCGTCAGCGAGAGCAGCTTGTAGATCTCGGAGAACGTCAGCTTCGAGAGCCATTCGCTGTTGTACGCCAGACGGACGCGGCTCATGTCGAGCACCTTGCCGGCCTGCGCGGCGTAGGTCTGCATGTTGGTGACGATCTGCTCGTCGCTCAGCGGCGGGCGCAGCGCGTTGCGGCCGCTCGGATCGCCGATCCGCGCGGTGAAGTCGCCGATCAGCAGGATCACGTCGTGGCCGTCGTCGACGAAGCGCTGCAGCAGCCGCAGGACGACGGCGTGGCCGACGTGCAGGTCCGGCGAGGTCGGATCCAGCCCGAGATAGACGCGCAGCGGCCGCCCCAGCGCGAGCCGGTCGGCGAGCTCGGCGAGCGTCTCGACGTGGTCGCAGCCGTCGGTGAGCATCTGCGCGCGCTCGCGCGGCGTGAGCGTGTTCGTCGTCGTCTCCATGATCGTCAGGCGGTCGGCGGGCGCAATTCGAACACCGTCACGCCGCCGCCTCCCTCGTCGGCGTTGCCGTAGCGGACGTTCCGCACGAACGGGTGCGCTTTGAGATACTGCTGCAGCCCTTTGCCCAGCAGCCCCGTCCCCTTGCCGTGGATCAGGCGCAGCGGCGAGTGGCCGAGCAGGATCGCGTCGTCGATCCAGCGCTCGACCAGCGGCTCGGCCTCGACGAAGCGCTTCCCGCGCACGTCGATCTCCGTCTGCGCGGTCGACGCCGCTTCCAGCGTCGACTCGCCCGAATTGTCACCCTGAGCCTGTCGAAGGGTGCGCGACGACCTCTCACCCTTCGCCGAGCTCGCGGTGACGGCGCCGCCGCGGCGGCGCAGGTCGGCCTTCGGAACCGTCATGCGCATCGCGCCGATCTGCACCAGCGCGCTTTCGCCGAGGTCTTCGAGAACGGTGCCGTCCTGGTCCCACGACGAGACGTGGACGCGGTCGCCGGCGGCGATCGGGACCTGCGCGTCGCCGTCGCGGGCGCGCGACGGGCGCGCCTCGAGGCCGAGCTCGCGGTGCATCTGGTCGAGCGTGCGCGCGAGCAAGTCGGCTTGGCCGGGCGTCACGCGCGGCGCGCGGGCGCCGCGCTCGGTGCGTTCGGCGGCGCGGCGCTCGAGCTCGGCGGTGAAACGGCGGAGCGTCTCGGCGAGCTGCGCGTCGGCCTTCTTTGCGAGCTCGCGCCGCTCGCGCTCGAGCGACTCGGCGCGGCGGCGCGCGTTGTCCTCCAGCGAGCGCAGGTGCGCGCGCTCGCGGTCGAGTTGCTCGCGCTCGCGCGTCGCGCGGGTCCGCTCCTCGGCGACCTCCGCGAGCGCGCGCTCGTAGTCGCGCTCCTGCGTCGAGAGCAGCGCCTCGGCGCGCGCGACGACGTGCGGGTCGAGCTTCATCCGCCGCGCCAAAGCGAACGCGAGCGACTGGCCCGGCGAGCCGACATCGAGCTGGTACGTCGGCTCGTACGTGTCCGGATCGAACCGCACGCTCGCGTTCGCGACGTGCGGGTGATCCGCGCCGAAGAGCTTCAGCTCCGTGGCGTGTGTGGTCGCGAGCACGCGCGCACCGCGCTCGAGGAAGCGCTCCAGCACCGCGACGGCGAGCGCCGCGCCGGAATTCGGTTCGGTGCCGCTGCCGATCTCGTCGATGAGGATCAGCGTCCGGTCGTTGGCGGCGTCGACGATCTGCGCAAGGCGTCGCAGATGCGCCGAGAACGTCGACGCGTTCTGCGCGATCGACTGCTCGTCACCGATGTCGGTACAGACGCCCTCGAAGCGCCCGATCGTCGCGGCGGCCGCGGGGACGTGCATCCCGCACGCGGCCATCGCGACCGCCAACCCGACGAGCTTCAGCGCGACGGTCTTCCCGCCCATGTTCGGGCCGGAGACGATCAGGATGCGGATGTCGTCGTCGAGTCGCACCGACTGGGGCACCGCGCGATCGTCGAGCAGCGGATGGCGTCCCTCGTCGATGCGCACGATCGCATCGTCGACGAGATCGGGCGCGACGCCGCGCATGCGGTGCGCGATCGCGGCGCGCGCGGCGGCGAGGTCCAGATCGACGTAGACGTC
>DATHLL010000377.1:0-6848 GCA_035488195.1 Candidatus Elarobacter sp.
CGCAGCGCGCTCCCGCGCGGCGCTCGAATCGTGCGGACGGCGGCGTCGATCATGCCGGATACTCCCGGCCGCGACCGGCGCGCTCCTCTTGCCTAGTCCACGCGGGCGGTGTAGCCGACGCGGCGGATGGTGCGGATCAGCGGGCGCGGGCCCTGCTCGCCGAGTTTGGCGCGCAGGTAGGAGACGTAGGTTTCCACGACGTTCGGCTCGACCGCGGCGTCGCGGCCCCAGACGCGGTCGAGCAGTTGCTCGCGGCTGAAAATGCGGCCGGGCTCGCGCAGGAACGTCACCAGCAGGTCGAACTCGCGCGCCGTGAGTTCGACGCGGCCCGAGGCCGTCTCGACGCGGCGCGTCGGGACGTCGATCACGACGTCGGCGTAGCGGATCACGTCGCGCTTCGCGAGCTGCGGGCGGCGCAGCTGCGCGCGCAGCCGCGCCGCGACCTCGCCGAGATCGAACGGCTTGCCGACGTAGTCGTCGGCGCCGGCGGAGAGGCCGGCGATCTTGTCCTGCGCGTCGCTCAGCGCCGAGAGCATCACGATCGGCGCCTCGGTGATGCGCCGGATCAGCGGGACGAGCGAGACGCCGTCGACCTTCGGCATCATCACGTCGAGCAGGATCGCGTCGGGCGCGCTCGCGCGCAGCATCGTCAGCGCCTCCGCGCCGTCGGCGGCGCAGCCGACCTCGAAGCCGTGGCGCGCGAGCCCGATCTCGAGCATGTCGCGCACGTTCGGCTCGTCGTCGATCACGAGCACCTTCGGATCATCGAGCGACATGCGCCTCTTCCTCGTCGGCGAGCGGGAACGTCAGCCGGAACACCGTCCGGCCGTTCGCGCTCTCGCACGCGACCGCTCCGCCCCAGCGCTCCGCGACGCGCTTCACGATCGCGAGCCCGAGGCCGAGCCCTTCGCCGCCGCGGTGCGCGCGGTGGAACTGCTCGAAGATCGCCTCGCGCTCGCTCGGCGGGATCCCGGGACCGCCATCGATCACCGCGATGCTCGCGCTGCCGTCGCGCACCGCGGTCTCGATCAGCACGGCCGAGCCCGGCGCGTACTTCACCGCGTTCTCGAGGATGTTCCCGAGCGCGGCCGCGCAGTCGTCCGCGTCGATGATGATGCTCGCCGTCTGCTCGGTGCGCACGTCGACGTTCCGGTGCGGATAGCGGCGGCGCAGCGTCTGCGCCGCCTCGCGCGCGGCGGTCGCGACGTCGATCAGCCGAGGCACGCCCGCGTGCGCTTCCAGCCGCGCGAGCGTCATCATCTTCTCCACCAGCGTTCGCATCCGCGCGGTCTCGGCGTGCATCCCCTCGACGATCCGCTCGTCGAGCGCCTCGCCGCCGTGCCGGCCGCGCAGGATGTCGACGTAGCCCGACATCACCGTCAGCGGCGTGCGCAGCTCGTGCCCCGCCTCGGCGAGAAAACGCTGATACCGCTCGGCGGCAGCGGCACGTTCCGCAGCGCGGGTTTCAAGCCCGCGGCGCTCTGCGCGCGCGTGCGCGGCGGAACGGCGCGCGGCGATCAGCACGATCGCAGCGATGCCGGCGAGACACGCGAGCGCATCGGAAGCGAGCCACGCCGAAAGCACGCGCACGTCCGGGGCGATCTCGACGGCGCGGTCGCCGCGATCGATCCAAATCGGCGCCAGCCGCGCGAACGAGAGCGCGATCGTACCGAGCGGACCGGGACGGGGCGGCCCCACGCCGAGCATGATCCCCTCGTTGGGCGCACCGGCGGGCGGCGCGCCGTCGTGCTCTTCGTTCGGCGCCGGGCCGGCGTCGCGCGGGCCGCCGTCGCGCGGCTCGCCGCCGGGTGCGCTCGCGCCCGGCGGAACGGCCAAGACGTGGACGCCGTTGCTGCCGCCGTCGACGACGGTTCCGGTGCGGCGGTCGCCGATCAGCACGTGCACGCCCGGGCGCACCACCGCGCGCGCGAACCCTTCGCCGGCCGGGACGTTCGCGTCGAGGAGCTGTTCCGCGACGCGCGCCTGCGCGCTCATCGTCTCGGCGACGCCGTGGACGAACGCGAGCCACACCGCCGCTCCCGCGCACAGCAGCACGGCGATCGCAACGGCGGCGGGGAAGACGGCGCGCTTCATCGGCTGGCGCTCAAGGTAGGCTGCCAATCTTAACCGCTCCTGTGGAAGCCCACAGCGAACCGCGGCGCGGCCGGAGCGATCCTCGCCGCATGAGTGAGAACAAGCGATGGCAATTCCTGAGCGCCGCCGGGTTCTTGGCGATCGTGCCGCCCGCGGCGATGCTCTGCACCTCGTGCGGCGGAGGCGGCACCTCGGCGGCGAATCCGTCCGCCGCGCCGACGAGCGCGGCGACCGGCGCGCCGTCGTCCGGTTCGACGACGTACGCCGCCGCGTACAAGGCTGCGAAATGGAGCGCCGCGGTGACCGTCGGCTTCTCCGGCTCGTGCACGATGACGCTGACGACGACCGGCGTCCCGCCGTACCACGCCGACTACTACCTCGGCCCGGTCGGACCCGGCGCGACGACCTCGGTTGCGGTGACGCCGGTGACCCACATGGAACTCGCGGTCTACGCGTACAACGCCTCGGACATCGCGGGCGGCTCGGCGACGTTCAACGTCTGCCCGTCGAAGGCGTCGAGCACGACGGCGACCGGTCTCGGCCCGATCGGCTACACGATCGCCGGCGAAGCGCTGTTCAACCCGTACGAAGCGAACGGCAACACGCCGGCGCTAACCGACAACGCCTCCTACACGTTCACCGACTCGTCCGGCAAGACGCAGACCGCGTCGTTCATCGACTCGTGCAACTCGCACGCGGCCGGCGGGCCGGGCGGAGCGACCTGGCACTATCACGCCGTCCCGACCTGCGTGACCGCGCAACTCGACGGCAACGGTCCCTCCCACCTGCTGGGGATCGCGCTCGACGGCTTCCCGATCTACGGCGGCCGCGACGTGAACGGCAACGTCGTGCAAACGTCGCAGCTCGACGCGTGCAACGGGATCACCAGCCCGACGCCGGAGTTCCCGAACGGCGTCTACCACTACGTCCTCCCGATCGGCGTCACCGGGAAGCAGTCGTCAATCAACTGCTACTCCGGCACCGTCACGCAGGCGCAGCTTGCCGCCGCGCGGCTCGCGCCGATGTGCGGCATGGACGCGCTGAGCGCGGGCTATCAAGCGGCAGCCCGCGCGCGCCGGCTCCGCGCCACGTCCCGCGTCGCCAGCACCGGCTAACCGTCCGCCTAGTCGTCAGGCCTAAAAACTTGCCACATAACTCGATAGCTCAGTAGGAAGAGATAAATAGGCCGGGAACGCCCCGTCTCCGGACTCGTCCCGATCCGTACACGATCCGTGAGCCGCAGCTTTTGGGTTGTGACGCCCTTCGCGCAGTGCGATGCGGGCGAGCCGGCCGAGCACGATCGCGATAATCGTGCGAATGTGCTGAGCCGCCGCAGGAGCGGCTCGCAAGGAGGATCGTCCGTATGGACACCCCACTCACCCTCAAGAGTCTATCTCGAAGCGAACGGCATCGGGCGAAGGATGCGCAGCTCGTCGGCCCCGCTGCTCCGACGGAAACCGTCTCCGTCACGGTGCGCGTGCGACGGCGGCCCGGCGCGCCGCCGCTTCCCGATCCCACACACATGGCGGCGACGTCCGAGAAGCGAAGCTCGATCTCGCGCGAGCAGTTTGCGCAACAGTACGGCGCCTCGCAAGACGACTTCGACCGCATCGCTCAGTTCGCGCGTGGGCAAGGGTTGCACGTCGGCGAGGAAAGCATCGCGCGGCGGACCATCGCTCTTTCCGGTACCGTTGCGCAGATGAACCAAATCTTCGGCGTGCAGCTCAACCGATACGAGACGCCGACGCAGAAGTACCGCGGACGTGAAGGGTCGCTGAGCGTCCCCGCCGCGATCGCCGATCTCGTCGAAGGGGTCTTCGGGCTCGACGATCGGCAGATGGCCCAGCCGCTGAACATGCGCGCGCGCGCCGTGACGGCGCCCGCACGCGCCGCGACGGCGACCACGACGGCCGGCCCGGCGCTTTCGATCACCGCGCTGACCCCGCCTCAAGTCGCCGGATTGTACCGGTTTCCGACGCCGCTCCACGCCGCCGGTCAAACGATCGGCCTACTCGAGTTCGGAGGCGGCTACCGCGCATCCGACATCGCGGCGTACTTCGCGAACCTGGGCCTCGCGGCACCGGCGCTGACTCCGGTCGGCGTCGCCGGTGCGACGAACGCCCCGGGAGCCAATCCCAACGCCGATGCCGAGGTCGCGCTCGACATCGACGTCGCCGGATCGGTGGCGCAGCAAGCGAAGATCGCCGTCTACTTCGCGCCGTGGACGGAGCAAGGATGGGTCGACGTCGTCACGACGGCGATCCACGATCCGGTGAACCATCCATCCGTGCTCTCGATCAGTTGGGGCTGGCCGGAGTTCGAGACGTACGGCGCGCTGACGTGGTCCGCGGCCGCGATCGACGCGGTGCATCAGACGTTCGCCGAAGCGGCGCTCCTCGGCGTGACGGTCTTGGCGGCTTCCGGCGACGACGGTTCGTCGTGCGGACAGACCGACGGCAAAGCGCACGTGCTGTATCCGGCGTCGGATACGGGCGTGACTACGTGCGGCGGAACGACGATCGAGAACGTGTCGGGCAGCTCGTTCAGCGAGATCACCTGGAACGACAACGGCGTCACGGGCGGCGGGATCAGTGATTTCTTCCCGCTTCCCGGGTGGCAGGCGGGCGCGCGGGTCCCGGCCTCGGCGAACCCGGCGCACAACGTCGGCCGCGGTATTCCCGACATCGCCGGCAACGCCGACCCGGACAGCGGGTACGACATCGTGGTCGACGGCGGCGTCCAGCAGACCGGCGGAACCAGCGCCACCGCGCCGCTCTACGCCGGACTCGTCGCGCTGATGAACGCACGGCTCGGCCAGCCCGTCGGTTTCCTCAATCCGACGCTCTACGCCGTCGGCGCGAGCGTGTGCCAGGACATCGCGGACGGCCGGAGCAACGCGACGAACGGCGCGCCCGGCTACACCAGCGTCGCGGGCTGGGACGCGTGCACGGGTCTAGGAACCGTCGTCGGAACGCGGCTGCTGAACGCGCTCGTCGGGTGGTCGCGCCTCGGCGCGCCGGCCAACGGGGTGCTCGGCGCGCCGGTCGTCGCCCGAAACGCGGACGGCCGGCTCGAGGTCTTCGTCGTGGACACGACCGGCAAGCTCGCGCACGTCTGGCAGACGGCACCGAACAACGGCTGGAGCACGTGGGCACCGCTGCCGACGAGCGGCGCGGGATTCTCCGGACCGCCTGACAGCATCGTGAACGACGCCGACGGCCGGCTTGAAGTCTTCACGATGGCATCGGGAGGGATCCCGTTCCACGTCTGGCAGACTGCACCGAACAACGGCTGGTCCACCGGCGTGTCGATGGGCGCGCCGGCGGGCGGGATCATCGGCAGCATCCGCGTCGGCAAGAACCTCGACGGTCGGCTCGAAGCGTTCGGCGTCGGGAGCGACCACAATCTCTGGCACAGTTGGCAACTGACGCCGAACGGCGGTTGGAGCGCGTGGGCGTCGCTCGGCCATCCGGCCTCACCATTCCAAGTCGGCGACCCGCGAATCTCCAACAATCAGGACGGCCGGCTCGAGGTCTTCGCGCTCGGACAAGACGGCAACGTGTACCACGTCTGGCAAACCGCGCCGAACAACGGGTGGAGCGGATGGGCGAGTCTCGGGAAGCCCGCCTCCCCGATCGCGAACGGAGCGCCGTTCGTCGGTAGAGATCAGGACGGCCGCATCGAGGTGTTCGCGACCGGCAACGACGGCACGGTCTACCATATCTGGCAGACCGCGCCGAACAATGGCTGGAGCGCATGGGCCGCGCTCACGCCGAAGCCGTCGGGCGTCTCGCTGAGCGGCCTCGGCGCGGTCGGAAACGAGAGCAACGGTTCCCTCTCCGTCTTCACGATCGGCAACGACGGCTCGATGTGGAACATCCGCCAAAGCGTGCCGAACAACGGCTGGAATCCGTGGCTGTTCCTCGGCGAAGCACCGCCCGGACAGGCGATGAACGGCGATCAGATACCGGCGGTCGGCAACAACAAGGACGGCCGGCTGGAGATCTTCGTCAAAGGCACGGACGGAGCCGTTTGGCATCTCTGGGAGATCGCGCCGAACGGTCCGTGGTGACCTGATGCCGACGTGATTCGGGCCCCTGGGTACGCCGGCGGCGTACCCAGGGGCCCGCGAGTGCGCCTGGGTAGATGCACCCCACGATGGCAGCATCACGCAAGCGCTCCAAGAAAGCCACCAGCGGCACCGCCGGCAAGACGAAGACGGCGCAGCGCAAGAGCCCCGCGACCAAAGCCCGCACGAAGACGACCGGCCGCGTGAAAGGCGCGCGCGGCGGGCCGGCGACGCGCGAGCACCCGCAGAGCGAGCCGACGAAGCGCGCCTCGTCGCGCAAGCGCGCCGCCGAAGCCGGCGAGACGATCTCGAACAAGCGCGCCGCCGCAGCGCGTCAGCCGACCGACATCACCGAAGGCGACGTGCGGAAGATCCCGAGCCTCGCGCGCGCCCGCGCCAAGGACACGGGCGACAACGCGACGACCGGCAAACCGAACCGCCGCGGCGCGAAGACCAAGAAAATCTAAAGCTCGTTTCTATGGCCAGGACGTCTCGCGCGACGGGGTCACGATCAGCTCGCGGATCTCGCAGCCCTTCGGCTGCGAGAGCGCGAACACGACCGTCTCCGCGACGTTGCGCGGATCGTTGAGCTGGTTCTTCTCGAGCGCGTCGGCGGCCGGCTTGAACTGCGGGTCGCGGCCGTCGAAGAAGTGCGTGTTCATCCCGCCCGGGATCAGCAGCGTCA
>DATHLL010000378.1:0-7141 GCA_035488195.1 Candidatus Elarobacter sp.
GGCATGTGCAGGACGCCGGCGAGGGAGCTGACGCGCGTGTAGCCGGTGGGGACGATGAAGAGCGCGTCGGCGGGGTCGTCGCGCTGGACGTCGGTCAGGTCGAGCTTCGCGGTGCCGCCGAAGCCGTTCGGCGTCGCGGGGACGCTCTGCAGCGTGATCTGCACCGGGAAGTCGCCGAGGTCGTCGGCGAGCGCGAGCTGCGCGTGGTAGTTCTCGAGCGGCTTGCCGGGGAGCTGGCGGCGCATCTGCACGTCGAGCGAGGTCGCGGGATGGCCGTTCACCGTCGAATGGCCGACGAGCTGGATCGTCGCGCTCTGCACGTTGCGCAGCGCGCCCGCGATCCCGGCCAGCGAGGCGAGCGGATCGCCCGCGCTCGCGCCGGCTCCCGGCGCCGAAGGCGGAGCGGCTTGCGCCGGAGCGCGCTGCGGCGTCTCCGAGTAGTACGTCTTGTTCGCCGTCGACCACGCGCTGAGCGTCCCGCTCGCGCCGTCGTAGAGCATGCTCACGCCGCCCGGGCCGATCAGCGTCGCGGCGAGCGCGCTCAGATCGCCGCTCGTCCCCGGAATCCCGAGCGAGAGCACGTCGAGCCGGTACATCGAGCCCTTGTGGTAGAGCGCGACGCGGCCGCCGACGTTGATCGGCGAGCCCTGGAGGTTGGTCTGCACGACCAGCGTCCCCGACGAGCGGAGCGCGGGGATCCCGGCGGGCGGGGCCGCGCCGATGAGCGCGGGCGAGGCGAGGAGCAGGGCCGCGGCGGCGGCGAGGTTTCGAAGGGCGTTCATCCGGTGTACACGGTACCCGCCACTTGCGTGCCGAGGTGCCGTGCGGTGAGGAACTCCACGATCGCCGCGTGCGCGACCCGCCCGTCGCAGATCTGGGCCGCGCCGACCCCGCCGCGGACGCCGAGCGCCGCCGCGCGGACCGCGGTGCGCAGGTCCTCGGCGAGCGAGCGGTCCTCGGCGACGTCGAGCGCCTCGGCCGGCGTGAGCTGCTCGACCAGCATCCGCGTCTTCGCGTCGATGACGCCGCCCTGGTCGTGGAAGAAGATCGCCCGCGCCGCACCGACCGCGCGCGCCAGCGCCTGCGCGACGTCGTCGGCGGCGACCGCGACGTCGCGGCCGCTGAAGCCGAGCGCCGTCGGCTCGATCACCGGGACGAAGTTGGCGTCGAGGAGCGTGCGGAGCAGCTTCACGTCGACGTTCCCGATCGTCTCGCCGGCAGCCGGGATCATCCCGGCGTCGGCGCCGGAGAGTCCCACGGCGGCGTCGCCGCTGCGGTTCATCGTGCGGACGACCGCACGGGCGGCGTCCTGCGTGGGAGCGACGACGACCGGCCGCATCCCCAGGTTCGCGAGGAAGACCAGGTCGCCGAAGAACGTCGCGCCCTCGGCGCCGAGCGTCGCTTCGTCGACGCGGATCACCATCGTCCGTCCGTTGAGGTCCATCGTGCCTCCCCTATTTCCCGAGAAACGCTCCTAACCGCTTCTACGGTTCATCGGCATTCCGGCAACCCGGCCTGCCTTCGGGGTGCGGCTTCGGGCGAAGCCCGAACCTACCTAATCGGCGAACTCTTCGACGTAGAAGACTTCGCCGTCGCCGGCGGCGACGACCGCGACCCCGATCCGGTGCGGGTGCGGGTCGACGATGTTGGCGTAGTGGCCGGGGCTCGTCAGGAAGGCCTCGTTGGCGTGCGGCTCGTCCTGGTCGAAGGCCATGTTCTCGGCGGCGTAGCGGTAGCGGATGTTCGAGGCGCGCAGGCGGTCCTCGAAGGTCACGCCGTTCGAGTCGGTGTGCCCGAAGTAGCGGCGGCTCGCCATCTGCTGGGCGACCTGCATCGCGAACCCGGAGAGCCGCTCGTCGGGGCTCAGCGGGGGAAGGCCGCGCTGGGCGCGCGCGGCGTTCACGTCACGGACGAGCGCCCGCTCGTCGGACTGGACGACGACCGGCCGGTGCGGACGGATATAGGCAAGCTGAATGCAGTCTTCTTCGGACGCCGCGGTCGCCGCCATGGGGAGCAGCGAGACGAGCGCCGCGACAAACGCGACCACCCGATGCATATCAAAAGCATCGGGGCGAGATCGGTCAGACTTTAGCGTTCACGAGATTCATGGCGGCCGTCACACCGCGGGTTAACCAAAGCTCGACACCGGCGACCGCGCGATCGACGATCGCAGGGAGCTCCTGCACTTCGGTCGCTGAGAAATACCCGAGAACCCGATCGATCGCGTCGGGATCGTGACCGCGTCCGATCCCGATGCGTAGGCGCGGAAAGTCCTGTCCGAAAACTTCGATTAGGGACTTTAGTCCGTTGTGTCCGCCGCTCGATCCGTTCGCGCGCATGCGCAGCGTTCCGAACGGCAGATCGAGATCGTCGACGACGACCAAGATGCGCTGCGGTGGTACCTTGTAGAACGTCGCGATGCTCTGCACGGGACGCCCGCTGAGGTTCATGTACGACTGCGGCTCGACGAGGATGACGTCGCGCGTCCGGTCGAGCGCGTAGCGCGCCTCGCCCTTCCGCTGCCAGTCGCGCGCGCTCCAGCGCTCGGCGAGCGCGTCGACGACCATGAAGCCGATGTTGTGGCGCGTGCGCGCGTAGCGGGAGCCCGGATTTCCGAGCCCCGCCACGATTCTGGTCTCGGCGATGGTTTACGGGCCTTCGGGCGCTTCGGTCGGCTGCACGTCCTCGTTGTCGGTTCCGGTTCCGACGCTGGCGCGCGAGACGCCGACCGTGATGACGATCGTGTCGGGCGCGGTGAGCAGCGTGAAGCCTTGCGGCAGCGGGACGTCGCCCGCGCTGACGTGCTCGTGCAATCCGAGGTTCGTCACGTCGACGACGAGATGGTCCGGCATCGACTGCGCGGGGCCTCTCACGTCGAGCGCGTGCGTGACGACGTCCATCACGCCCCCCGAATCGCGGACGCCGGCGGCGGTTCCGGCCGTCGTGACCGGAACGCTCGCGGTGATCGACTCGCCCGACGCGATGCGCTGGAAGTCGACGCTGAGCGGCTTGCGCGTGAGCGGGTGCGTCTCGATCGTGCGCAGCAGCACCGAGTCGGGCGCGCCGCCGATCGTCGCGGGGACGACGTGGTTGCGGTTCCCCGAGAGGATCAGCTCCGCGAGCTGCTTCGCGTCGATGGTGATCGGCGTCGCGCTGCCGTGTCCGTACACGACGCCGGGGATCTTCCCTTGCGCGCGGAGACGGTGCGCGCCGGTCTTGCCGAGCTCGGTGCGCGTTTCGAGGGTGACGGTGTTGAGGGTGTGCTTCGACATGGGCTTTCTGAATCAGACGGCTGCGGCGACGGGGATCTCGGGGTGCGCGCGCGCAGGTGGAGGTTGATCGGGCGGCGCCTCCGCCTCTTCGGCGTTGAAGAGCTCCGAGACCGAACGGTTCGAGGTGATGCGCTTGATCGCATCCGCCAGGATCTGCGCAATCGTGAGGTGCTCGACTTTCGGCGACTCGACCGAGCGCGGGATCGTGTTGGTCACGATCACCTTGCTGATCTCCGAGCGCTCGAACTGGCCGACCGCGTCGCCGGCGAAGATCCCGTGCGTCGCGAGCGTGTAGACGTCGGTCGCGCCGCGCTTGCGCAACGCCTCTGCCGCCTTCACCAAGGTACCGCCCGTCGAGATCATGTCGTCGACCACGACCGCGATCTTCCCCTCGACGTCGCCGACGATGTGGGTGACCTCGGAGACGTCGGGCTCGGGGCGGCGCTTGATGATCACGGCGAGGTTCGACTTGAGCCGCTTCGCGAACAGCTCGGCACGCGGGACGCCGCCGGCATCCGGGGAGACCACCACGATCTTGTCGCCTTGCAGGTCGAGGTTCTTGAGGTGGTTGCAGAGGGTCGGCGCGGCCATCAGGTTGTCGACCGGGACGTCGAAGAAGCCCTGGATCTGCGCGGCGTGCAGGTCGAGCGTGACGATCCGCTCGGCGCCCGCCATCTGGATCATGTTCGCGACCAGCTTGGCGGAGATCGGCTCGCGGCCTTTCGTCTTCTTGTCCTGCTTCGCGTAGCCGTAGTAGGGGATCACGGCCGTGATGCGGTTCGCCGAGGCGCGGCGGAGCGCGTCGATGATGAGGAGCAGCTCCATGATCGAGTCGTTCACCGTCGCGCCCTGCGGCGAGCGGCAGAGCGACTGCACGACGAAGACCTCGGCGCCGCGGACGTTCTCGCGGATCTCGATCCGGCACTCGTCGTTCTTGAAGCGGTCGACGAGGGCGTTCCCGACGCGCGTCTGCATCCGCTTGGCGATCTCTTCCGCCAAGTTGCGGTTGGAGGTCCCGCTGAAGAGCAGGGGCGGCTGGATCACGGACTGGACTCCTTCTGCCTCCGGACGGCGCCGCAGCGCGCGGGGGGAAGCCGGGGCTCTCTGCGTCGCCGGGGCCGCAGTGTCCTGGCTTGGTAAAGGACGTGAGCCGCCGCCGGCGCTCAACCGGGCCGCTTCGGCATGTGTCTAAGGAAGAGCGCTATGCCCAAATTCGAGCTCGTTTCGTCGTACCCGCTGGCCGGCGACCAGCCCAAGGCCACCCAGGCATTGGCCGAGGGCGTGGTGCGGGGCGACCGCGCGCAGACGCTGCTGGGCGTGACCGGCTCCGGCAAGACGATGGCGATGGCGCGGATCGTCGAGCTGACCCAGAAGCCGACGCTGGTGCTGTGCCACAACAAGACGCTCGCGGCGCAGCTCTGCGCCGAGTTCCGCGAGTTCTTCCCGCACAACGCGGTCGAGTACTTCGTCTCGTACTTCGACTACTACCAGCCCGAGGCGTACATCGCGCACACGGACACGTACATCGCGAAGGACAGCTCGATCAACGACGAGATCGAGCGGCTGCGGCACTCGGCGACGCAGTCGCTGCTGACGCGGCGCGACACGCTGATCGTGGCCTCGGTCTCGTGCATCTACGGTCTCGGCTCGCCGTCCGACTACATCGAGATGTCGGCCGACATCAAGGTCGGGCAGAGCATCGACCGCGACGAGTTCCTGCGCAAGCTGATCGGGATGCAGTACCGCCGCAACGACCTGAACCTGGTGCGCGGGACGTTCCGGGTGCGCGGCGACACGCTGGAGTTCGTCGGCGTCGACGAGGAGCTGGTCCACCGGATCGAGTTCTTCGGCGACGAGATCGAGGCGATCAACGTCGTGAACCAGCTCACCGGCGAGTACGTCAACTCGAAGGACGAGCTGCGCATCTTCCCGGCGAAGCACTACATCACGCCCGACGAGAAGCTGCGCCGCGCGATCGTCGAGATCGAGCGCGAGCTCGAGGAACGGCTGGCGCTCTTCAAGAGCCAGGGGAAGCTGCTGGAGGCGCAGCGGCTCGAGCAGCGGACGCGCTACGACCTCGACATGCTGCGCGAGGTCGGCTACTGCAACGGCGTCGAGAACTACAGCGCGCCGCTCTCGGGGCGGTTGCCCGGCTCGACGCCGTGGTGCCTGCTCGACTTCTTCCGCGACGACTGGCTGCTGATGGTCGACGAGTCGCACGTGACGCTCCCGCAGGTGCACGCGATGTACGGCGGCGAGCGCGCGCGCAAGCTCTCGCTGATCGAGCACGGCTTCCGGCTGCCGTCGGCGATGGACAACCGGCCGCTGACGTACGACGAGTTCGACAAGCACGTGCAGCAGGTGATCTACGTCTCGGCGACGCCGTCGACGTACGAGATGGGGAAGTCGACGCAGGTCGTCGAGATGATCATCCGCCCGACCGGGCTGGTCGATCCCGAGGTCGAGGTGCGGCCGACGCGCCATCAAGTCGACGACCTGATGGACGAGATCCGTAAGCGCGCGGAGCTGAACGAGCGCGTCCTCGTCACGACGCTGACGAAGAAGATGGCCGAGGACCTGACCGACTATCTGCTCGAGAACGGGATCCGCGTGCGCTACCTGCACAGCGAGGTCGAGACGCTCGAGCGGATCGCGATCCTGCGCGACTTGCGCAAGGGCGAGTTCGACGTGCTGGTCGGGATCAATCTGCTGCGCGAGGGTCTCGACTTGCCGGAGGTCTCGCTGGTCGGGATCCTCGATGCGGACAAGGAGGGCTACCTGCGTTCGGGGACCTCGCTGATCCAGACGATCGGCCGCGCGGCGCGCAACGTCGAGGGCAAGGTGATCATGTACGCCGACGTCGTGACGGAGTCGATGGCGAAAGCGCTCGGCGAGACGAAGCGCCGCCGCGAGCGGCAGGTCGCGTACAACCTCGAGCACGGGATCGAGCCGAAGTCGATCCGCAAGGACGTCCACGACATCCTCAGTCTGGTCGGCGGCGCCGACGGCGGAACCGACGCGGCGAACGCCGTTCGCGCCGAGCATCTCCCGCGCGAAGTGGCGGAAGCGATGGCGAAGGAGATCGAGCGCAAGATGCGCGACGCCGCGGCCAACCTCGAGTTCGAGAAAGCCGCCGCCCTGCGCGACGAGCTGGTCAGCCTGCGCAAAGCGATCGGCGGCAACGAGAGCCTGCTGTTCCAGGGCAAAGCCCCGAAGATCTTCCAGCACGCCCTCAAAGAGCTGATCGGAACGTAAGCCGCCCTCGTCGGCAGTGTCCGAAGTCGAACATTTTGTCCTGAGCAAGGGATTGAACTTCGTGCCACGAAGGCACACTCGGCGACGAAGCGGCCACTGGCCGCGCGACAAGGGTGATGGTAGTCGATGAGCTGTGCACGTGTAGTGCACAGCATTCGTTTCAGCGCCGACGACGCGCTGGTTCGTTCCGTTCGGCGCGGCAAACATCGTGACGAACGCCGCGGAACATGTGCGGCGCCGTTTCACGTTCCGAGAGGGTGTCCACGTGAGCAAGATAATCGCCATGGCGGCGTTGCTGTCGCTTTTGCCGACGGCAGCGCCCGCAGCCCCTATCATGACGGTGCCGCCGGGTCATTCGAAGAGCCAGGCGCGCGCCCCGAAAAGCAAAGTCCCGCTCGTGCTCGGCTTACGAGCCAACGGCGGAACGATGACGAGTTTCAACGACGCGGTCGGCCTCGATCTCGCCGACGCGGATTACGGGAAGTTCGTCGATCCGCGCGTCCAAGGCGCGGACCGTGCGCGCGCGCTGAAATTTCTGCGGCTGATGCCGAAGAACATGCGCGGCGATTTCGTCTATATCGACAATTCCGGCAGGATCTTGTCGAACCGTCCCG
>DATHLL010000379.1:0-2075 GCA_035488195.1 Candidatus Elarobacter sp.
CTCGACCGCGACGACCGACGGCGCGACGCGCTCCACGGTCGACGCGATCCCCTCGGAGAGCGCGGCGAGCGCGCTCGTTTCGATTGCCATGCGCGCATCGTACGCCCGGCATACGGGCCGCGCATCACCCGATCGGGTGAGCGAAGGCCGGCCTCCGCGCCCGCCGAACGCCGAGCGGGATGGCGGGCATCTACGTCGAGACCTTCGTCCACGCCGACGCGGCACGGCTGATCGAAGCGACGCAGAACCCCGAGCTGCACCGGCGCTGGGACCTGCGCTTCACCGAGATCGCGTACCTCGAACGCGAACCGGGCCGCGACCAGCGCTTCCGCTACGCGACGCGGATCGGTTTCGGCATCGAGATCCGCGGCGTCGGCGAGACAACCGGTTCGGTCTCGCAGCCCGGCGGAACGCACGTCTCCGGACTGCGCTTCTGGTCCGACGATCCGCGCTCGCTGATCGCGCGCGGCAACGGTTACTGGCGCTACGTTCCGCACGAGGGCGGGATGCGGTTCCTGACCTACTACGACTACGCGACACGGTTCGGCGCCGCCGGCGCGCGGTTCGACGCCGCGATTTTTCGGCCGCTGCTCGGATGGGCGACGGCGTGGAGCTTCGACGCGCTGCGGCTGTGGCTCGAGCGCGGGATCGAGCCGGAGCGCGCGAAGCGGCTCGCGCTGCAGCGCGCGGGCTTCGCCGCGACCGCGATCGCATCGCTCGCGCCGCTGCGCGCGAACGCGACACGGCGATCGCCGGCACGCATCGTCGCAGCGCTCGGCGTCGCGGTGCTCGCCGCCGCGGCGGCGCTCGCGATGCCGCACCGCGACATCCCCTCGGCGCGCCGCTGTCTGCGTCGCGCGGCCGGCGCCTGATGTCCTCGATCTATCAGCGCGCGCTCGGACGCGACTTCGAGCGGCTGCATCCGCAGATCCGGCGCCGCTTCGGCGTCTCGTCGGCGGACGGCGTCGCCGCGCTGGGGACCGGCGCGATGGACGAGATCTGGCACGGCGCCTGGTACACGCTGCCGTTCCTCGCCTTCGGCACGTGGCGGCGGATCATGTTCCCGAACTCGGGTCGCAACGTTCCGTTCACGATCCGCAACGTCGCGTTCCGCGATCCGTACGGCCGCGAGACCGTCACCTGGATCCGCACCTTCGGCTTCCGGCGCCCGCGCCGCTTCGACGCGTACATGATCTACAGCGAGCGGCGCGGCAAGATCGTCGACTACCTCGGCAGCCACGAGCACCTCGCCGTCGACATCGAGCTCGCCGTCGACCCGAACGGCGGGCTGCGCCTGCGCTCGGGCGAGCAGCGCTTCTACGAGGGCGTCGCCGGCTTTCGCTTCCCGGCCGCGCTGACCGGGATCGCCGACGTCTGCGAATGGTACGACGACGAAGCGCAGCGCTTCCGCATCGACGTGCGCGTCACCAGCCCGCGCTGGGGCCCGCTGTTCGGCTACCGCGGCAGCTTCACCGTCGACTGGACCGCGTCGACCACCGTTCCCGCGGACGTGCTGCCGCGGCGCTTCGAGCGCCGCGAGTGAGCCGGCTCAGCGCACGACGCGGATGAACTTCAGGTCGTCGTCGTACGGGCCTTGCATCTTCACGCCGGCCTTCTTCTCGAGCGTGAGGTAGTCGATGATCTCCGGCGTGATCTCCTCGCCGGGCGAGAGCACCGGGATGCCGGGCGGGTACGGCGTGATCACCTCGGCGCAGACGCGTCCCGCCGACAGCTTGAACGGCATGAACTCGGTCGAAGCGAGGAACGCTTCGCGCGGCGCGAGCCGGATGCGCGGCATCGCGGGGAGCTTGTACGTGCCGGTGCTCATCCGCCGCTCGAGAACGCCCGAAGGCGAGAAGATGTCGACCGGACGGTCCTCGCGCGCCAGCTCGCGCACGCCGTGCACCAGCATGTCGGAGGCTTCCGGCGTCGTCCCGATCGTGTAGAGCGCGACGACGTTGAAGAGGTCGGCGAGCTCGACCTGCACGTTGTACCGGCGGCGCAGGATCTCTTCGGCCTCGTAGCCGGTGTAGCCGAGATCCTTCACCGTGACGGTGATCTTCGTCGGGTCGAGG
>DATHLL010000380.1:0-2276 GCA_035488195.1 Candidatus Elarobacter sp.
TCCCACGTCGCAACCGCCTGCGCGACGAACATCGCCGTACCCGGCACGGTCACCATACCGCGCGCGCGAGCATCGATCAGGAACGGCGTCTCTTCCGGCGTGTAGACGAGATCGAACGCCGCCGCACCGCTCGGCGCATTCGCGGGAAGCAGCGAGATCTGCGGCTGTCCGTGCATCCCGACCGGCGTCGCATTCACGTAGACGTCCGCGACCGGCACGTCTTCGAGCGCGCACGCAATCGCGCGCGAACCGCCATGCGCGGCAGCACCGACGCCTGCCGTGAGCGCAGAGTCGCCGAAGTCCACTGCGGACGCTGCGGCGTCGAAATCCGCCGCGGACGCCGCGGTGTCGAAGTCCGCTGCGAGCGCCGCTGCGCGTGCGGGGTCGCGGGCGCCGACGACGATCTCCGCGGCGCCGTTTCGTCGTGCTGCCTCGGCAACGGCGCGCGCCGCGCCACCCGCGCCAATGATTGCGACGCGCACGCCGCGCAATGCGACGCCGTGCTGCGCGAGCGCGCTCTCGACGCCGGCGACGTCGGTGTTGCCGGCGACCAAGGCGCCATCTTCGCGCGTGAGCACGTTCGCCGCCCCGCACGCGCGCGCCGCCGGCTCGACGCGGTCCGCGAGCGCGAGCGCGCGCTCCTTGTGCGGCAGCGTGACGTTGCACCCGACGAACTCCGGCATTGCACGCCACCGCATGAGCGTTTCGGCCAACTCCTCGGGCAGCACGTCGACGGCCTCGTACTCCAGTACGACGCCGCTCACCGCCGCGAACCGCGCAAACAGCGCGGGCGACTTGCTGTGCGCGACCGGATGCCCGATCACCGCGGCATACCGCGCGCCGTCGTGCGGGCGGCTCATGCGACGTGCTCCAGCGCGCCGGCGAACCCCGGGAACGACACCGCGACGCACTCCGGATCGTCGAGCCGCACGTCCACCCCCGCGGCGCGGCCCGCGACGGCGAACGCCATCGCGATGCGGTGATCGCCTTTCGTCTCGACCGCGCCGGCGTGCAGCTTCGCCGGGCCGTGCACGGCGAAGCCGTCCTCGAACGTCTCCACCTCGATCCCGAGCGCGCGCGCGGCGCGGGCGAACGTCTCGATGCGGTCGGACTCTTTCACGCGCAGCTCCCCCGCGCCGGTGACGACGGTCGTCCCGCGCGCGAACGCGCCGAGCACGCCGACCAGCGGCAGCTCGTCGATGAGCCCCGCCACCTCGCCCGGTTCGATCACGACCGCGCGCAGCGCCGCGCCGCGCACCGCGATCCGCCCCCGCGGCTCCGCGGCGAGTGCGCCCGGCGTCACGTCGACCTCGGCGCCGAACCGCCGCAGCACGCCGAGGAACGCCGTCCGCGTCGGGTTCAAGCCGACGCCGTCGACGACCGCCCGCGCGCCCGGCACCGCCGCCGCCGCGGCCAACAAAAACGCCGCACTCGACATGTCGCCAGGCACGTCGAAGTCGATCGCGCGCGGCACCTGCGGTCCGGCGACGACGATCGCGCCGTCATCCTGCTCGCACGCGACGCCGAACGCGCGGAACAGCCGCTCGGTGTGGTCGCGCGTCGCGAGTTCGCCGCGCAGCCGCGTCACGCCGTGCGCGTTCAGCGCGGCGAACAGCACGGCCGACTTCACCTGCGCGCTCGGCACGACGATCTCGATCTCGGCGCCGCGCGCCGCGCCGTTTCCGCGCACGACGAACGGCGCGGTCCCGCCCGGCGCCAGCGCGATCTCCGCGCCGAACGCGGCGAGCGGCGCGGAGATCCGCCGCATCGGCCGCGCGCGCAGCGAGCCGTCGCCGTCGAGCGTCACGGTGAGAGGGCGCGTCGCGAGCAGGCCGGCAAGGAGCCGGATCGTCGTCCCGCTATTCCCGCAGTCGATCGGGCGCGCCGGCGCGACGAGCGCGCCGCCCGAACCGCGCACGACCAGCGCGTCGCCCTCGTCGTCGATCGTCACGCCGAGCGCGCGGAGCGCGCGCTGCGTCGAGCGGACGTCGAGCCCGGCCGGGACGTTGCGCAGCCGCGAGTCGCCGCGCGCGAGCGCCGCGAGCAGCAGCGAGCGGTGCGCGATCGACTTGTCGCCGGGGACGGTGGCCGGAGCGGGCGTCGAGGTCATCTGCCGTCAGCTTCGGATACCGCGGCTTCGACACCGCCCGCGTCCGGGCGATTCCGGCCGGAGAACGAAGAAGGGCGCCGTCGCCGGCGCCCTTCGGATGCGAGTGCGGAAGAGGCGCGCTTACGCGGCGCTCGGCGAGGGGACCAGCGCGGGCGCCGCCTCGGGC
>DATHLL010000381.1:0-4966 GCA_035488195.1 Candidatus Elarobacter sp.
CCCTCGGAACGACGAGAACGTCATCGTCTCGCAGCTCCAAGGGCTGATGCATCGCTTCCACAACAAGATCGCGCGCACGAGCGCGAGCTTCGAGGAAGCGCAGCGCGAGGTCCGTTTCCACTACCAGTGGGTCGTGCTCAACGATTTCTTGCCGGCAATCATCGACGCTCACGTCCTGGCGAGCGTGCTGCCGCATCGGCCCAAAGACTCCGACGGCCTGTTCAAGCCGCACCT
The DNA here is from genome assembly GCA_035488195.1 of Candidatus Elarobacter sp. Classification (GTDB taxonomy): domain Bacteria; phylum Vulcanimicrobiota; class Vulcanimicrobiia; order Vulcanimicrobiales; family Vulcanimicrobiaceae; genus Vulcanimicrobium. The sequence continues at coordinate 235 of DATHLL010000381.1, forward strand.
CGAGTTCTACAAACCGAAGAACGAAGCGTTCATGCCGCTGGAGTTCTCGGCGGCGGCGTACCGCTTCGGACACTCGATGGTGCGCCCGGGATATCGTTTGAGCGAGACCGTCGGCCCCTTGGCGATCTTCGGCCCCGATCCGGACCAGGCGCTGACCGGATTCCGCCGCTTCCCGGATACCTGGGCGATCGACTGGAACCTCTTCGCCGATCTCCGGCCTCGCGATCCCGACGACACGACGCGCACGCAGCTCGCGTATCGGATCGACACGTCGATCGTCAACCCTCTCGGGATGCTCCCGCCGTCGGTCGCCGGCGACCCGCCGCCTTCGCTCGCGCAGCGAAACCTGATCCGTGGCTGGCGCATGCGGCTCCCGAGCGGCCAAAACGTCGCGCGGGCGATGGGGTTGACGCCGCTCGCGGACGACGAGATCCTCATCGGCAAGTTCACCGGCGATCCCAACGACATCATCGCTCCGGTCACGAAGATCTCTCCGGTCTTCGCCGACAACTGCCCGCTCTGGACGTACATCCTCGCCGAGACGAAAGAGGTCGCGGTCCCGGTGCACACGACGAAAGGAACGAAGAAGATCGCCACGCGCAAGCTGGGGCCGGTCGGCGGGCGGATCGTCGCCGAGACGATCGTCGGACTCTTGGCATTCGACAGCCAGTCGTTCGTGTCGCAGCGTCCGCTGTGGGTCCCGTCCCAAGCGGTTGACGGCCGATTCGGCTTGCGCGAGCTGATCGCGGCAGCCCTCTCGGACTGAGTCGCCCGGGCGGAAAGGTCGCGGCACTGGCGTAAGGGCTCACCGCGATGCTGATCAACGCGGTGATGTACCAGTTTCCCGACGAGCGGGCCGACGAGGCCGCGCGGCTTCTCGCCGAGCTTCGTGCGGCCTCGCTGCACGACGACGGCTGCGGCGGCTTCGAGGTCATGCGGGGAGACGCCGACGAGCCGGGCACCTTCGTGCTCTACGAGAAGTGGCGCGATCAAGCCGCGCTGGACGCGCACTACGCGACCGAGCATTTCCAGCGGCTCGGCGTGAACGGCATTCGGAAGATCGCGACCAACCGGCAAGCGGTCAAGGGGACGCCGGTCGAATAGTGCGCGTCTGCGTCTACTGCGGGTCGTCGGCCGGCGACGATCCGCGCTTCGCCGCGACCGCTACCGCGTTCGGCACCGCACTCGCGCGGGCCGGGATCGGCGTGGTCTACGGGGGCGGGCGCGTCGGATTGATGGGCGCGGTCGCGGACGCGGCGCTGGCGGCGGGCGGCGAGGTCGTCGGGATCATCCCGCGGTTTCTCGAAGAGCGCGAGGTCGCGCACACCGGCGTCGACCTGCGCGTCGTCGAGTCGATGCACGAGCGCAAGCAGATGATGGCGAGTCTCTCCGACGCGTTCGTGGCGCTCCCCGGCGGATTCGGGACGTTCGAGGAGTTCTTCGAGATCGTCACGTGGGTGCAGCTCCGGCTGATCGACGCGCCGTGCATCCTCGCGAACGTCGACGGCTATTTCGATCCGCTGATCGCGCTGATCGACGGCGCGAACGCGAAGGGCTTCATCAGCGACCGCAACCGCGCGATCGTCGAATCGTACGGCGATCTCGACGCGGTCGTGCGGCGGTTGACGCGTTGAGCTAGGGCGAGAGCGGCTCCACGCCCGAGAACAGTTGCTCGAAGCCGGGCTCGTTCATGGGCGGGCGGAAGAACACCAGCGAGGGCGGGATGAACCACTCGATGCGGTGCAGCGCGTCGGTCCACGCATCTTGCGTCGCATACGCCGAGCGACGCAGGTTCACGGCAACGTAATACCGGCCGTCGGGCGTCCCCGAAGCGTCGTCGGCGATCATCATGGCGATCTTCGGCGTCTCCACGTGATCGACGATGCGCATGTGCTCCGCGATCGCGCGGCGCAGCGGCGGCGGCAGCACCTCGGGCGACGGCGTTCCGATCCGGAGATGCGCCCGCTTGTCGGGCATCGCAGAGATCGTATCGGGGTGCCAGCGACCGCGCGCGACGTCCGCGACGGCGCCGCCCGAGAACACCCAGACGGGCTTCCCGGCCGGCGGCGCGGACTCGTAGATCGCGATCCCCACGGCGCGCTCGAGCGCGAGCATCGCGAGCTCCCGCATCGCGAACGGTCGCGCTCCCGCGACGGCCGCGCCCGGGCGCGTGCGGTACGCGTACAGGTACATGTACTGGTCCGGGCCGCGCGTCGCGTCGGTCGTCGCGAAGACCGTCTCGCTCATCAGCCGCACCGGGACGGGCTCCGCGGCCGGCGCATCCGCGGGCGCCGCGGCGGCGCCGAGCGAACTCGGCGTCGCGAGCGCGGCCACGAGCGCGGCGATCCCGAACGGCGCCTTCACCTCACCGTCTCCTGCAACCCGAGCTCGTTTCGGCTCACGTCGATCTCGCTCCACAAAGCTTCCAGCGCATCGCTCGAGAGTCGTTCCACGCTCGGCGGGTTCCAGCGCGGCGCGCGGTCCTTGTCGATCACCATCGCGCGGACGCCTTCGAGGAACTCCGGCGTCTTGCAGACCCGCACGGCGAGCTGGTACTCGATCTCCAAGCACTGCGCGAGCGTCAGCGTGCTGCCGCGGCGGAACAGCTCGAACGTGATCGCGAGGCTGGTCGGCGAAGCGCGGCGCATCGCCGCGAGCGTCTCGCCGGCCCAGATCCCGCCCTCCCGTTCGAGCGCGCCGAACACGCCGTCGAGATCGCTCCGATCGAAGCAGCGCCGGATCGCCGGACGCAGCGCGTCGATCGGCGCGCTGACCGGGTTGTGCGCCACCGAGGCGAAGCGGAGACGCAGCGATTCCGGCGCGAGATCCTCCCACGCGACGATCTCTTCGAGACGCTCGAACGTCCGGTCGTCGAGGAGATGCGTCGCGAGCCCGCACGCCACCGCATCGAAGGCGCTCAGGCGCGTCCCGGTGAGGCCCATGTACCAGCCGATGCGATCGGGGAGCCGCGGCAGCACATAGCTCGCGCCGACGTCGGGAAAGAACCCGATTCCGACCTCCGGCATCGCGAGCTGCGCACGTTCCGTCACGGCGATCACGTCGGCATACATCGCAACGCCGAGGCCGCCGCCCATGCAGTAGCCGTCGACCGCGGCGACGTACGGCTTCGGGAACGCGTCGATCTGCGCGTCGAGCCGGTATTCGTCCGCGTACATCGTCGCGATTCCGGCGTCGTCGCCCGCGAGCACCATGTCGCGCACGAACCGGATGTCGCCGCCGGCCGAGAAGTTGGCGCCCGCGCCGCGCACGACGACCGCTTCGACGGCCGCATCGTTGCGCCAGGCATCGAGCGCACGGCCGATCTCCGCGAACATCGGACCGGTCAGCGCGTTCAGCGCGCGGGGCCGGTTGATGAGAACGCGGCCGAGGCGGCCAAGGCGTCCGGTCCGTGCGGCGGTGATCTCCTCGCTCACGATCCGGCGTGCCGTTCGCGCCGCTCGCCGAAATACTTGCCCGCACACCGAGCCGGCGCGCCGAAGGGCGTCCACGGCAGCGTCCGAAGTTCACAGGCCCCGCACGAGGAGCCGAGATGACCACCACCGCCGCGCCGGCCACGTACCAGACCGAGCTTCGCCTGCTGATCGGCGGCGAGTCCGTCGCCGCGGACGCACGCGAGACGATCCCCGTCCACGACCCGGGCTCGGGCGCCGAGCTGGCGCGCCTCCCGGTCGCGACGGGCGCCGATCTCGCGAACGCGCTCGCTTCCGCTCAGCGCGGCTTCGCGCGCTGGCGCAAGACCTCGGCGTACGACCGCGCGATCGTCCTGCGCAAAGCGGCGGCGCTGCTGCGCGAGCGCGCCGACGCGATCGCGCGCACGCTCACGCTGGAGCAAGGAAAGCCGCTCGGCGAAGCGCGGCTCGAGGTGATCGCGACGGCGGACATCATCGAGTGGTGCGGCGAGGAAGGCCGGCGCACGTACGGCCGCGTCGTGCCGGCGCGCTCGGAGACCGTTCGCCAAACGGTGCTGCGCGAGCCGGTCGGTCCGGTAGCGGCGTTCACGCCGTGGAACTTCCCCGCGATCACGCCGGGCCGCAAGCTCGCCGGCGCGCTCGGCGCGGGCTGCTCGATCATCATCAAGCCCTCGGAGGAGACGCCCGGCACGGCGCTGATGCTCGTCGACGCGCTGCGCGACGCCGGTCTGCCGGACGACGTCGTGAACGTCGTGTTCGGCGACCCGCCGCACATCTCCGAGACGCTCATCACCTCGCCGATCGTGCGCAAGATCTCGTTCACCGGCTCGACCGCGGTCGGCAAGCACCTCGCGCGGCTCGCCGCCAACGGGCTCAAGCGCGCGACGCTCGAGCTCGGCGGCCACGCGCCCGTGATCGTCAGCGAAAAAGCCGACGTCGACCGCGCCGTCGCGATGTCGGTCTCCTCGAAGTTCCGCAACGCGGGGCAAGTCTGCGTCTCGCCGACACGCTTCATCGTGCACGAGAGCATCGAGAAGCGCTTCACCGAGGCGTTCGCCGCGAAGGCCTCGTCGCTGCGCGTCGGCCACGGCCTGGAAACGGAGACGCAGATGGGCTCGCTCGCGAACGAGCGCCGCCACAGCGCGATCCGCGACCTGGTCGAAGACGCGCGCAAGCGCGGCGGCGTGGTGCACACCGGCGGCACGCCGCTCGACTCGCCCGGTTACTTCTTCGCGCCGACCGTCTTCAGCGACGTCCCCGGCGACGCGCGCGTGCTCACCGAGGAGCCGTTCGGCCCGATC
>DATHLL010000382.1:0-9639 GCA_035488195.1 Candidatus Elarobacter sp.
GGTTCAACAACACCGGCTTCCTCGCCGGCGCCTCGCCGACCGGGCTCATCGCGCGCAACGGCGGCGCGTTCACGTGCTACGACGGCGCGAGCGGCAACGCGGTGCCGTGCCTCGAGGAGCTCTCCGGCTCGCAGCGGCCCGGGTTCCCGGGCGCGCGCGGCAACTCGCTCAACCCGTGTCCGGGGACCGGCGGGACCTGCGCCGTCACCGGCGCGGCGGCCGCGGCCGGCGCGCAGTGGGTGACGCTGTGGGACGGCAACGCCGACGGCACCTATAACACCGTCGGACCGCGCTTCCTCTCCTCCGCGCTGACCGACGAATGGAAGCCGAACCCGAAGCTCACCCTCAACCTGGGCCTGAAGTTCGACCGCTTCCAGTACGACCTCGCGAACACGCAGCGGGCGGCGAACGACTTCTACACGCAAATCGTGCAGCAGTACGGCTGCTACAACCCGGCGACGCTCGAGGTTACGACGGCGCCGCTCGGGCCGACCAGCCCGCCGCCGGCGAACGCGGTGTTCTCCACGACGTGCCCGGCCGGGTTCCAGCACATCGGAACGCAGTTCACCGACGTCTCGCCCTCGACGTACACGCTGCAGTTCCTCGAGCCGCGCTTCTCGTTCGCGTACGCGCAGAACCCGGACACGGTCTGGCGCGGCTCGATCGGGCGGTTCGTCGAGCCGCCGATCTCGGCGTCGGTGCAGTATGACCGCAAGGCGGGGACGGTCGCGACCTCGCTCGCCACGGCGTCGTTCGTCCCGCTCGGCTTCTTCACGCCGTTCCATCCGATCCCCGCGCAGTCGGCGACGAACATGGACGCCTCGTTCGAGCACCGCTTCGCGGGCAGCGACATCTCGCTGAAGCTCTCGCCGTACTACCGGTACACCTCGGGCTGGCAGCAGCAGGTGATCATCGGGCCGAACTTCGTCTCGCAGCTCCCGGTCGGGGACGCGCGCGACTACGGGCTCGAGTTCTCGCTCCACCGCGGCGACTTCAACCGCAACGGCCTCTCGTGGCTGATGTCCTACACCTACACCCACTCGCGGGTGACGTTCAAGGACGAGTTCGGCGCCGGCTCGAGCCAGCTCGACCGCGTCAACAACGCGATCCAGGCATACAACGCGATGACGACCGAGTCGCCGTGCTACACGCCCGCCGTGTACTCCGGCGCGAACTTGGTCTCGTACGGCGCGCCGACCTCGTGCGCGTCGGCGAACGCGATCAAGAACCCGTACTACGGGCTCCCCAAGCAGCCGCTGGTCGACACGAGCGCGGGCTACGTCCCGTACGGCGTCTCGCTCGCGGTGACCGGCGTCGGCGACGTCGGGTTCAACAACCAGTTCACCTACCCGCACGCCATCTCGGGGATCGTGAACTGGCGGCGCAACCGGCTCGCGATCACGCCGAGCTTCCAGTTCCAGACCGGAAACTTCTACGGCTCGCCGATCGACGTCGCCGGGCTCGACCCGCGCACGTGTGCGGCGAACCAGCTCTCCGGCGGCGCCGTCCCGGCGGGCTCGCCGTACGCGCAGAACCCCGACTTCCGGACCTGCAACGCGCCGGCCGTGGTGGCGGGCGCGTCGGCGACGATCCCGGCCGGCGAGGCGACGACGCCCGGCGGCTATTTGTTCGTGCCGAACCCGTTCACCGGGAGCTTCGATGGCATCGGGAAGTACCAGAACCCCTCGATCCTCACGCTCAACATGGCGGTCTCGTACGACGTCAGCTCGCGCGTGAAAGCCAACCTGACGCTCGCGAACCTGTTCCACTCGTGCTTCGGCGGATCGCAGATGCCGTGGGCGAACGGAGGCTCGCGCGTGTGCGGCTATCTGGTGAACGCGTTCTATCCCTCGAACTTCTACAACGGTTCGTCGGTGAACGACGTCGCGACGAACGGTACCGCGGTCGCTCCGGCGCTGCGCTATCCGTTCGGCCCCTCGACGGGGACGGTCGCGAGCAATCAGCCCTTCCCGTTCAGCGCGTTCTTCACGGTCTCGGTGAAGCTTTAAGCATTCCTTGAGGTTCACCACATGAAGGCGGCAGTGATCCGGCAGAAGCGCGCCGGGTCACCGCCGCTCGCGCGCGGTAGATGAAGAATGCGCGCTCGCCGTGCGCGGGCGCGCATTCTTTTCTCCGACACAACATGAGGTAGCGCGTTTGTTCAACGAGCTCACGCACTGCACGACGTCCGTATCGCGCTGCGCCATCGCGCTCGCGCTGATGCTGGCGTTCGTGCTCTGCTCCATGCCGTCGGCGTTCGCGCAGACCGTGACCGGGACGATCCAGGGAACCATCACCTCCAGCCAGGGAAATACGAAACTGGCCGGCGTGCAGGTCTCCGCGGTCGCTCCTTCGGGTCGCTATGCTGCGACGACCGACCAGAACGGCTTCTTCACCATCAACGGCGTCACGCCGGACACGTACACGATCACCTTCAGCCGGAACGGCTACGCCGAGTTCGCGCTGCAAGGCGTGACGGTCGTCCAGGGCGGCGTCGCCAACGCCTCGTCGGCGCTCAACCCGTCGGCGCTGACGAACATCGGCCGCACGCAGTCCCGCAACACCGGCGGCGCGTTCCAGCCGGCGCAGACCACCGACCAGTACAACGTCAACACCCAGCAGATCAACACGACGCTCGGGAAATCAGGCGGCAACAACGAGGCGAACCTGCTGGCGGCGATCCCCGGCGCGTCGTTCGACGCGACCGGCTACCCCGTGCTGCGCGGCGGGCGCGAGTACGAGGAGGGCTTCGAGTTCGAGGGGATCGACTACACCGACGCCTTCACCCACCAGTTCGTCAACTCGCTGATCCTGAACGGCGCCGGCAACTTCCAGGTGCAGCCGGGCGCCGGCGACGCCTCGATCGGGAACGCCGGGACCGGCGCGATCAACGTGATCGCGAAGCGCGGGACGAACCCGGCGTTCGGGCAGCTCGAAGGCGCCGTCTACGGCGGCCGCTTCGGGCACGAGCTGCGCGGCGAGTACGGCTGGGCGACCCCGAACGGCCGCTTCTCCGACTACGCCTCGCTCTATTTCCAGCGCGACGCGTATCACTACGGCGCGAGCGGCGTCGACCCGCTCTCGATCGACGCGTTCTTCCTCGGCCGCACGTACCAGTGGGCGAACGACGTGGTGAACAACTTCGTCTACAAGTGGGGGCCGAGCAACAGCCAGTCGCTCCAGTTCTTCTATCAGAACACGCAGTTCGATCTCCGGCTCGGGAACGGCGTCGTGAACGGCACGCTCCCGTACAAGGACAACGATGCGCTGGTGCTCGCGAACGCCGGCGTCCTCGGGCTCACGCCGGCGCAGCTCCAGGCGATGATGCCGTTCACCCAAGGCCAGCGCTCGCTGACCGACCGGATCGGTTCCGACGGCAGCGGACGAACCGCGATCAACGGGAACCAGCCGAACGAGACGATCAAGCTGCAGTACTCGAACAACCTCGACGCGACGACCTTCCTGACCGCGAAGTACTACCGCGTCAACAACGTCGAGCTCTTCGACAAGCCGTACAACGGAACGCTCACGTTCCCGCTCGGCGACGAGGTCGCGCTCCAGGGCGGACAGCGCACCGGCTTCGCGCTCGACGGCACGAAGCAGCTCGGCTCGAAGAACCTGCTGGGCTTCGGCGGGAAGTACGACTTCCTGCTCCCGGTGTTCAGCTTCACCTCGGCGACATTCGGCGCGTTCACGTACGGCGGCGCGGCGAACTCGCTGGAAGCGGCGGACTTCTTCACGCCGCAGTCGTGCCCGGCGTTCTACCAGGCGGTCATCGGGAACGGCCCGGCGTCGTGCGGCTACATCACGCAGTTCATGACGCCGTACCGGGTCGCCGGTTCCGCGCCGTGCCCGGCCGGCACGTTCAACACGCCGGCCTGCCCGCTCGCGGTGCAGGTCCCGACCGGCAACGACGAGACCAGCGCCTCGCGCCAAGACTGGGCGCTGTACGTCAAGGACACCTACTCTCCGACCGACCGCCTCAAGCTCGACGTCGGGCTCCGGCTCGACGCGGTGAACTGGCGCTACGGCGACTGCAGCATCTACCGCTGCTTGCCGACGTCGTACTCGCTCGACGCGAGCGGGATGCCGACCAACTTCAAGTTCGACTACGACCAGGACACGAAGCGCCCGCGGGTCATCCAGCCTCGCGCCGCGATCGCGTTCCAGGCGACGCGCAACGACGCGCTGCGCTTCAGCTACGGGCGCTCGGTGCAGTTCCCGCCTATGGCCGACGTCGAGAACGCGACGATCCGCTCGAACTTCAACGCGTTCAACAACATCCCGTCGCGCGATCCGATCACCGGGAAGCAGGCGATGTTCTGCAGCACCGCGGTGATCCTCAACCCGGCGTTCCAGAACGCGCCGTGCGCGAGCTACGCGGACCAGTTGAACTGGGAGAACAGCTTCGCGGTGACCGGGGTTCCCATCACGCCGCTCAAGCCGGTCACGTTCAACAACTACGACTTCTCGTACTCGCACCTCTTCCCGCACCAGCTCGGGCTGAAGCTGACGCCGTTCTACTACAAGACGAACAACGAAGTCGCGACGACGGCGCAACAGCTCGTACAGAACGGCGTCCCGGCCGTCGACCCGAACGGGAACCCGATCTTCGGCCCGTCGGTCAACACGAACCTCGGAAAGACGCAGGCGAGCGGCGTCGAGATGCTGCTGACCAAGGAGGCCGCCTACGGGCTCTCGGGTTCGCTCTCCCTGACGTACCAGAACGTGTTCTCGAACGTCGTCCCGACCTCCGCGAGCGAGAACTTCTTCCCGTCGATCCCGCCCGAATCGCTGGCGCTCGGGAACCTCTACCGGGTCGGATACCTCTCGCCGTTCGTCGGCGCGCTGGCGATCCAGGAACGGACGCGGACCGGCTGGCGGATCAACCCGGTGATCTACTACAACCACGGCTACCCGTACGGCTCGGGGCTGATCACGGCGACGACGGTGAACGGGAAGCCGTTCAACGTTCCGAACACGAACGTGACCTCGCCGGCGCAGCTCGGCGGGCCGCCGGTCGCGACGTCGTACGTGGATCCGCGGAATCCGGGTTCGGTGTTCAACCCGAACGTCGACGCGACGCGCGGAACGCCGGAGACGGCCTCGGCCGGCGGCGTGCTGAGCGCCGCGCGCTTCACCCCGGTGCAGTTGACGGTCGAGTACACCTCGCCGCGCAACCCGCGCGCGGGGACCGTCGGGCTGCTGGTGTTCAACCTGTTCAATCAGCTCTACGCGGAGCCGGCCTTGAACTCGCGCTACCAGGCGGTCGCGACCGGGATCGCCGGGCCGTACTCCGGCTACACGTCGGCCGCGGCCTTCACCGGCGTCTTCAACGTGACGCCGGGGTCGGGGGGTAACCGCGCGTACTTCCTGTTCCCGAACAACATCCCGCGTACGGTCCAGCTCTACTACCAGGTCAATCTCTAGGAGGACACGTGCGCGCAGTCACCAGACTGCTCGGCGGCGCCGCGGGGATCGCGATCCTCGCGGCGTGCACGAGCGGACAATCGGCCATCGAACCGCCGTCCACCGGCGCGAACGTGCAGGCGAACTCGACCTTGCAGTTCCGCGTCGGGACGGTCAACTACCAAGGGACCTCGACGTACACGAACACCGTCGTCACGTTCCGCCAGGCCGGCGGGCTCTCGGCGGTGCTGTACGACACGCCCACGATCACGGGACCGGCCGGCTTCGTCGTCCCCGCGACGGCGCCGAACAACCCCGCGTCCTCCTCGGGCGCGGGCACCGACGCCGGAACGAACACGATCAGCGCGACGCCGCCGACGCAGCCGGGGACGCCGGCCGTCGCGACGACGTTCGCGCAGCTCGGCGGCGCGTTCTCGTACGGGTTCGCGCCGGCGAACTCGTCGACGACCGGGACCTCGTTCTATCCGGGGAACCCGTCGGGGCGGCTCTTCGCCTCGGCGGTCGGAACGGTGAGCGACGTCTACCCGCAGCCGATCTACCGCACCGGCAGCGGGAAGCGGCCGTTCATCCTCGGACCGCCGGCGGTCCCCGACTTCCACAACCCGAACTCGGGGTTCCCGAGCGGGTTCGCCGGTTACGACTCCGGCTTCACCGCGTTCGCGGTGACCCCGGTCGCGGGGACGTACGCGCTGCACGTCACCGTCCCGGGACCGAATCCCGGGCAGAACGTCGCGGTGTTCGACGCGACCGCGGCGCTCACGACGCTCACGCCGCTCGGCACCGAGCCGATGCCCGTGATCGCGGAGCCGGCGGCGCCCGGCGGCGCGGTGACGTTCACGATCGCACCGGCACCGGCGGGCGCGACGCAGCAAGTGCTGTACGTCGTCGACATCAACGGCGCGAGCGGCGCGCTCACGTTCTACGCGTTCAACGCGGGGGCTGCGGGCGGGACGTTCACGCTGCCCGCGGGAGACTTCGCCGCCGGCGACACCGTCGCCGCGTGGACGGTCGGCGCGGACTGGGACGTCGTGGGGGACGCACCGCCGAACAACACGTCGGCCGCTCCCACGCTCCCGGCGCAGACCGACATCACGATCTCGCCGATCGGTGCGATCGGCTACACCTAGCCCGCCCGTGGGGCGGCCGAGCGTGTTTACGCGCTCGGGGCCTGCGGTAGGATGAGGTCGGAGCAATCCAATGAGCTAGAACCAAACGAGGACCCCGGCCGCACGGTGCGACGGGGTCCTCATCGTGTCATGCGGAAGGCGGCGCCTCGCGCGGTCGCAGCGCACCGTCGGCGCCTACGTCCAGCGCGTCGTCTCGCCAGCGCACCGCGCCGCCGCGCAGACCGAGCGCCCAGACGCCGACGCCGAGGAGGTCGCGCAGCGCGGTGTGCCACGGCCGGACGGCGAGCGGGCGGTTCTCGGGGTTGCACTCGCCGTATGTGACGAGCGTGCGGCGCGCGGTGCGGCCGAGCACGGCGCGGACGAGCGCGGCGAGCGTGAGAACGGCGAGCGCACGGGTTCGGTCGCGCGCGAGCGCGAGATGGAGCACCGCGAGCGGCACGGGATACGTGAGCGCGATGCCCGCGTAGCCGGCACGGCGGACCGTGCGAATCGTTCGCGCCCAGCGCAGCTCGTGGCGCACCAGCGCGGCGAGACCCGGCTCCGCGACGACGTTGGTCACGACGCAGCGCGCGAGCGCGACGCGGTGACCGCGCGCGGCGACGAGACGTCCGAGCGCGTGATCGTCGGCGAGGCGGTCGCCGAGCGCTGCGAGCCCGCCGATCTCGGCGAGGACGGTACGCCGGACCGCCATCGTCGCGCCGAACGTATGGCCGAGCGGCTCGAGCGCAGCCGAGACGAGCGCCGAGGGCGCGAACTGCTCGGTGATCCACATCGCGCCGAGCGCCGAGGCGAGATCGCCGCCGGCCGGCTCGCCGCGGTAGATCGCCGTCGCCGCACCGGCGCGCGGATCGTCGAACGCCTCCGCGACCGCGTCGAGATACCGCGCCGTCACGCGCATGTCGCTGTCGGCGATGACGACGATTGCGTCGTCGCGATCGCGCTTGCCGCATTCGTGCTCGTAGCATGCGCGCTCGTAGCATTCGCGCTCGTCGCGTTCCGGCGCGCCGTGCTGGGCCGCCTGCGCGTCCGCGTGTGCGAGCATCGGCGCGACGGTCGCGATCTTCGGGTTGCGGAAAACCGGCGAAGCGCGGCCGTCCTCCACGAGACGCGCGGCGTCTTCGCCGACGACCACGCCGACGCGCTCGGGTGACTCCGCGGCGAGACGGCGGAGCAGCGGTAGCGCCGGATCGTTCGCGGAGCGCACGCCCAGCACGACGCGGTAGTCGGGATAGTCCTGCGCGCAGAACGAGCGCAGGTTCTCCTCGAGCCGCGGCTCCAGGCCGTGGACCGGCTTCAGCACGAGGATCGGCGGCCGCCGCGCGGGCCGCGGCGGCACGCGAAGCGTTCGGCCGAACGCGCGCACGCGGCTCAGCGCGAACGCGGCGTATCCGATGCTCGCGAGCGTCGCCGCGAGCGCGGCGCTCGCCGCGAGCGCGCGCGCGTCAGCGCGCACGGGCGAGGTCGCGGAACGCGATCGGCTCCGCGCCGCTCGCGCGCAGAGCCGCCGCGACCTGTGGGCTGATCAGCGCGGCGAGCTCGTCCTCGAGCCGGTACGCGGCGAGATCGCGCGCGATCCCCGGCCAGCGGCGCGTCGCGGCGTGGAAGTACATCTCCGTCGCGCCCTCGGGCAGCGCGCGCAGGAATGCCAGCACGCGCTCCTCGGTCATGCGGCCGGTGTCGTTGAAGCCGAAGACGTGGTCGTTGTGCGCGACGCCGCTCGCGCGCAGCCGCGCCTTCATCAGCCGCAGGAACGGCGAGAAGAAGACCGCGTGCGGCCACGGCGAGCGCGGCTCGTCCGGGATGCGCAGCGGCGGGTTGCCGTACTCGCGCGCGACGCGCAGGATCAGCCGCAGCACCGTCGGGTGGAGATGGTAGTGGCACTGCGCGTTCACGTGGTCGAGCGGAAGACCGGTCCGCGCGAACGCCTCGAACTGCGCGCGGATCTCCGCTTCGAGCTGGCGCTGGGCGCGGCAGCGGAAGAAGTAGCGCACGCCGATCGCCGCCAGATCGTTCGAGAGCATCCCGCGCGCGTCGACCAGATCGGGGATCCGCTCCGGCGGCAGCACGGGGCGGCCCGCGACCGCGACGACGTGCAGCCCGACCGCGAGCGCCGGGTTCGCGCGCGCGCGGGCGACGGCGTCGCCGGCGGCCGGCTCGGCGACCATCAGGCTCGCCGCCGTCACGATCCCCTCGCGATGGCCGCGCTCGATCGCCTCGTTGACCGGGACGGAAAGTCCGAAGTCGTCGACCGTGACGATCAGGCGGCGAGGCACGCGCGCTGCCTCCGCGCCGCGAACCGCGAAGCCCTTCACGTGCGGATCGGGCGAAGCCCGAACGCGACGGGTCCGGCGTCAGCCGGACCCACCTGGCCGTCTCGCCGCCGCGCGTGATAGCGAGGGCGAAAGCGAACGGGAGGCACGGTTATGCACGACTTTGTCCACAGGGATACCACCGGGGGCGCCGGGAAGCGGCGGCGGATGCGGTCACGGGTCGCATGACGACGACCACGGCGTGGTCGCCGATGCTCGAGCAGTACTTCGGGATGAAGCACCGTTATCCCGAAGCGATCTTGCTTTCGCGCGTCGGCGACTTTTATGAGGCTTACGGCGAGGACGCCGAGACGATCGCGCGCGCGCTGACGATCGCGCTCACGTCGAAGGAGGCGGGCGCCGGACGCCGCGTCGCGATGGCGGGCGTCCCGCACCACGCGCTCGACGGCTACCTCGCGAAGCTGGTCGCGCAGCGGCGCGTCGTCGCGCTCGCCGAGCAGCTCGAGGCGCCGATCCCGAACAAGCTGGTGCGGCGCGACGTCGTGCGCGTCGTGACGCCGGGGACGCTCCTCGAGGAGCACATCCTCGACCGCGGCGTGGTCGCCAATGCTCGAGCAGTACTTCGGGATGAAGCATCGGTATCCTGAAGCGATCCTGCTCTCGCGCGTCGGCGACTTCTACGAAGCGTACGGCGATGACGCGGAGACGGTCGCGCGCGCGCTGTCGATCGCGCTGACGTCGAAGGAAGCCGGCGGCGGTCGCCGCGTCGCGATGGCAGGCGTGCCGCATCACGCACTCGACGGCTACCTCGC
>DATHLL010000383.1:0-2390 GCA_035488195.1 Candidatus Elarobacter sp.
CGATCGCGCTGGTGCGCGTCGGCGAGGAGACGGGTCTGGTCGACGAGATGCTGCTCAAGGTCGCCGCCTACTTCGAGTCCGACGTCGAGGCGGCGATCGCGACGCTCGGCGCGGTGATCGAGCCGGCGCTGATCGCCGGGCTCGGCTGCGTCGTCGGATTCATCGTGTTCTCGGTCTTCATCCCACTCTACGCTCTGATTCAGGAAGTGTCGAAATGAGTCTGCGGGAAGTACTCATCGAAACCTATTGCGCCGAACGGACGGTCGAGCGGCGCAACGCCGTGGTCGACGCGCACCGCCACCTGTGCGCGCGCGGCGCGAAGAAGTTCAAGCGCGCCCACAACGACCGGGCCGACCTCGAGCAGGTCGCGGCGGTCGGCCTCATCAAAGCGGCGACGAACTACCGCGCCGAGATGCGCACGCCGTTCGAGGCGTACGCGTGGATCATGATCGTCGGCGAGCTGATGCACTACGTGCGCGACCACGAGCGGCTCGTCCGCGCGCCGCGCGCGCTGCTCGCGCTCGAGAAGCGCTACGCCGCGGCGTGGGACGCGCTCTCGGTCGCGAACCATCGCGAGCCGACGACCGGCGAGCTCGCCGCCGCGCTCGGCGTGAGCCTCGACACCGTGATCGCGCTGCGGAGCCTGCGCTGCATCGGCCACGTGCCGCTGCCGGCCGAGGACTCCGACGAAGGCCCCGAGCGCGTCGACCTGCTCGCCGATCCCAAAGCCTCGACGCCGCTCGACGAGCGGATCGCGCTGACGATGGCGGTCGACGAGCTCGCCGAGCGCGAGCGCACGATCGTCCTTGGCACCTACGGCGCCGGCATGACGCAAGCGGAGCTCGCCGCGCGCCTCGGCCTTTCGCAGAGCCACGTCTCGAAGCTGCTCGCGCGCGCGCTCGACAAGCTGCGCCAAGCCGCGTGAGACTCCTGTCTGCTAGCTCACAGCCCCTTGGTGAAGCGCATCAGGCCGCCGTCGATCACGAACGTGGAGCCGGTGACGTACGCCGCCGCGCCGGAGACCAGGTACGCGCAGAGCGCGGCGATCTCGTCGGGGGCGCCGACGCGGCCCAGCGGGATCTCCGCCAGGAGCTCGCGCTGCTGCTCGGGGTTCTCGCGCACGCCCACGTTGATCGGCGTCGCGACGGCGCCGGGCGCGACGTCGTTCACCGTGATGCCGTGCGGCGCCAGCTCGAGCGCGAGCGTGCGCATCAGCATCCGGACGCCGCCCTTCGAGGCGGCGTACGCGGCGTTGTTCGGCATCGCGAGATCCTCGTGCACCGAGGAGACGTTCACGATCCGCCCGCCGCGCCCGCCCGCGATCATCGCGCGCGCGGCGGCGCGCGAGCAGAGGAACGGCCCGGTGAGGTTCACCGAGATGATGCGGTTCCAGACGTCGAGCGGTGTGTCGACCAGCGGGTGCGCCTCCTCGATCCCGGCGTTGTTCACCAGCACGTCGAGCGCGCCGAACCGCTCGACGGTGCGCGCGACGAGCCGGTCGACCGCACGCTCGTCGGTGACGTCCGCGGCGAGCGCGAGCCCGTGTCCGCCCGCGCGCTCGAGCTCGACGACGATCGCGTCGGCGGCCTCGCGCTCGTCGCCGCGGTAGTCGATCACGACGTTCGCTCCGTCGCGCCCGAAGCGCAGCGCGATCGCCTTCCCGATTCCGGTCGCGGAGCCGGTGACGATCGCGGTCTTCCCGTGCAAGTCGACGCGCAGATCGGCGGTGTTCGCAGCCGCCTGTGCGTTCGCCGCGGCGCTCACCGCTCCGTCTTCTCGGTCTCGCGCCTCTCGGCGCCGTCGCCTTTGTGCGGGAAGATTCCGGCGAGCACGCCCTTGACCGACTGCACGATCACCGGACCCTCCTCCGGATCGGCATGCAGCATCGCGCTGGTGAACGACTTCGCCTGCTCCCATGTGACGTGCGGCGGCAGCATCGAGACGTTCGGATCGGTGACGACCTCGACGACCGCGGGGCGCTCGGCGCGCAGCGCTGCCTCGAGCGCGCTCCCGACGTCCCCGGGCCGGTCGACGCGGATCCCCTCGAACCCCAGCATCCGCGCGAACTCGGCCATCGAGACGTCGGGAAGATGCTGCGAGCCGGGATAGTCCGGCGCTCCGCTCTCGATCCGCATCTCCCAGGTCACCTGGTTGAGATCGCGGTTGTTCGCGACCAGGAACACCAGCCGCGGATCGCTCCACTGCTTCCAGTAGCGCACGACGGTGATGAGCTCGTTCATCCCGTTCATCTGCATCGCGCCGTCGCCGGTGATCGCGATCGCCGGCCGGTCGGGGAACGCGAACTTCGCCGCGATCGCGTACGGGACGGCCGAGCCCATCGTCGCGAGGCCGCCGGAGAGCGACCACTTCATCCCGCGCCGCATCGTGAG
>DATHLL010000384.1:0-2398 GCA_035488195.1 Candidatus Elarobacter sp.
CGCGTACATCTTCTGCAGCGCGAGGTCGTACTGCAGCGGCGTCGACGCGACGTGGAGATCGGCGAGCGCCGTGCGCAGCGCCGCGTCCCAGTCGTCGTGCATCAGCCCTTTGTACGGGTAGACGTACGCGATCGTCCCCCACACGCGGAACGCCGCGAGTACGCGGTGCGCCTCGTCGGGGAGCGCTTTGCTCGCGTACCGCTGGTCGACCGCGGCTTCGGGCGCCGCACCGGCGGCCGCTGCGCCGGGCTCGGCGATTTCACTTGCGGCAAGGGGCTTCGGATCGCGCGCCCACGCGACGGCGGCGTCGAAACCGCCCGGCGCCGCGCGCACCGGATCGAGCGGCGCGAAGGTGCGCATCGCGAAGCGCAGCCCGGCGCCCGCGTCGACGAGCGCCGCTCTGCCGGGGACGATCCCCAGCGAATCGTCGGCGCTGAAGATGCGCGCGCGGCCGGCGCGCTGCAGCGCGAGCGCGTCCTCCGGCACGACGGCGTTCGCGTCGACGACGAACGCGACCGGGACAGCGCGCGCATCCTTCGCCGGCGCGACCGGCGCGCTCGCGCCACGCGTCTCGCGGCCCTCGGTGTAGTCGCCGCTCGCCCCGCTAGACTCCGGCGGAAACCCGAGATAATAGCGCTGCGCGATCAGCGGCATCCTCACGGGACGGTCGACGACGCGCGCGGCGAACTGCGCTTGCGGCCACAGATATTCGAGCACGTCGATCTGCTCGAACGACGGCGGCGCGCTCGTGCGCAGGTCGACGACGATCGCACGGTCGCCGGCCGGCGGCGTCAGCGCGTCGCCGAGCGCCTTGGCGTAGGCCTCGTACGCCTCGTCTCCCGGAAAGCCGTTGAGCCGGACGATTCGCACGCCGTCGCGCTCCTCGGCGGACGGCGTCGCGACCGGACCGCCCGCGCGCTCGGTGTCGAGCGTCGTGAGCGGATCGTGCAGCGTCGCGAGCATCGCCGCGGCCGCTTCGTGGAGCGCGCCCGGATCGCGCTCGACGATCGGCTCGGCGGCGATCAGCGCGTCGTCCCAGCGCGCGTCCGCCTCGCTCGTCAGCGCCGGATGCAGGAACCGCACCGCGTTCCAGACCCTGCACAGCGCGACGAGCGCGTCCTCGCGCGACGGCGGCGCCGCACCCGCGGCGCTCGGGACGGAGGCGAACGCGAACACCGCGGCCGCCAAGAGGGCGACGAGACGCATCCGCGCGCCTTGCGCGCGTACCGGCTCGATCCCTCGGCGCTTCGTACGCTCGGCGTCAGTTCAGACCGCGGCGAGCTCCCGGACCGCGGCGGCGTTGAAGTACGCCGCGCGCGGGTGGTGGATCACGATCGCCGCGGTCGACTGCTCGGGCATGATCTGGTGCGCGCTCGTGAGCGAGACGCCGATCGCGTTCTCGGCGTCCAGCAGCTTCCACACGATCTCGTGCTGCGCGAGGTCGGGGCACGCGCCGTAGCCCCACGAGTAGCGCTTTCCGCGCTCCGCCGGAAGGCCGAGCTCCTCGCGGATCCGGCGATGCGTCCGCTCGGCGAGCGCCTCGGCGGACTGCACGGAGAAACCGTGCAGGAAGTACGCCTCGCTGTAGTCGTTCTTCGCTTGTAGCGCCTCGGTGCGGCGTGACGCCTCTTCGCCGACGGTCACGACCTGCAGCGCGATCACGTCGCTCGCGCCGCCGTCCTCCGGCTCGCGCAGGTAGTCGGCGAGACAAAGGTGCTCGCCGCCGGCTTGGCGCGCGAAGGTGAAGCGCGCGAGCTCGCGCGTGCGGTCGTGCGGGTCGTAGACGATCACGTCGTCGCCGCTCCCCGCGGCCGGGAAGTAGCCGTAGACGACGCGCGGGTCGAGGAACGGCTCGGTCTCGGCCATCCGCTCGTAGCGGCGCAGCCGCGGCTCGAACTCCTCGGCGACGATCCGCTCCCACTCCGCGCCCTTCGTGCTCGCGCCGCCCCACGAGAGCCGGTAGAGGCTCTTGAGATCGAAGCAGTCCCACAGCTCGCGCGGGTCGACGTGCGAGAGCGTGCGCGCGCCAAGAAACGGCGGCTTCGGCACGTCGGCGACCCCGACTTCGGCGCGCGCGGTCTTTCCGTTCGCCGGCGGCGCGGCGAGCGCGCCCGCGTCCTTCACGCGCAGCGCGGCGGCTTCGCGGCGCACGCGTTCCAGCAGCTCGGGCCGCGCGGCGTCGTTGGTGAGCGCGTCCATGAGGTCGAGCCCCTCGAACGCGTCCTTCGCGTAGAAGACGCCGGGCTCGAAGAAGTGATCGCCGGCCGCGTACGCGACGCGGCGGCCGAAGTCGCGGTTGATCGCCGCGCCGCCGATCACCACCGGATACGCGAGGCCGCGCGAGGTCTGCTCCTTCACCAGCGTCGGCATCTGCTTCGAGGTCGAGACGAGCAGCGCG
>DATHLL010000385.1:0-2383 GCA_035488195.1 Candidatus Elarobacter sp.
TCATCCCGACCAACTGCATCGTCGCGTTGACCGTTCCGATCCCGAACGCCGTCATCAGCGTGTTCGAGGCCGAGTTGTCGCTGACTTCGATCATCGCGCGCACCAGCGCGTCGATGCTCCACTCCTTGCCGGGCGGCGAGCCGGCCAGCACGTCGGAGCCGCCGATCAGGTCGGACGCGCGCGTCTTCACCAGATCGCTCGGCTTCGCGGTCCCCGCGTCGTACGCGCGGTAGACCGTCGCCATGATGGCGAGCTTGATCACCGACGCCGACGGAAACGACTCGCCGGCGCGCACGGCGACCAGCGGCGGCGCGCCGTCCATCGTGCGCACCACGACGCCGGCGATCCCCGGGATGCGCGCGACCAGATCGCTCACGTCGATCGCGGCGGCCGCCGACGCGCGCGCCCTCGGCAGCGTCAGCGCGCCGAACGCGCCCCCGACGAACGCGGCGCGCCTCATCGCGGCACCTGCGCCATCAGGAACGCCGCGAGCCGGTCGCCCATCTCGCGCAGCCGCGGCGACATCCACGCGAACTGCGCGGGGCACGTCATCTCGCCGAACTCGATCAGCATCTTTTCGGGCGCGTCGACCTTGCGGAAGCCGTAGTACTTGTGCTCGTTCTCGGTGAAGTGCTCGCCGACGAACCGGAACGGGAACCACGCGCGGTACGCGCTCTCCCAGCCGTCGACGAACGCGCGGCTGGTCGTGCTCGGAAAGCCGACCGACGCGCCGCTCGCGCACGGCGAGGCGCCGTCGAAGTGCAGGAACACCGCGGCGCGCGCCGAGTCGCGGCCTTCGTAGTCGGCCGGGCGTCGCAGCACGGTGTAGCCGTGCGCGCGCAGCACGCGCGTCGTCTCGTCGGCGACGGCGGCGGTCCACTCCATCTCGCGCGCGCCGCTCCCCGCGGTGCCGAGGTTGCACGCTTTCACGTGCAGCCGCGCGCAGCTCTCGGGGCGTCCTTCGTGCCCGGCTTGCACGAGCACGTCGCCGTCTTCCGCCGAGGCGAGCGCCGGAGCGGCGAGCAGCAGCGCGGCGAGAACGGCGGCGAACGCGGGAAGCCGGATCACCCGGCGATAATGCCCGGCATCGATGGCCACTCCTCTCGTTCCGAGCGACCTCTTGGAGATCGCGCTCGTCTCCGATCCGCAGATCGCCCCCGACGGCTCGGCCGTCTACTACCGCCGCGCGTGGTTCGACCGCGACGCCGACGAGCTGCGCGGCGCGATCCGCCGCGTCGAGCGTGACGGCGCCGACCGCGCGTTCACGACCGGGACGAACGACCGGCTCCCGCGCGTCGCCCCCGACGGCTCGGCGCTCGCGTTCGTCGGCGACCGCGACGGGAAGACGCGGCTGTTCGTGCTGCGTCTCGACGGCGGCGAGGCGGTGCAGCTCGGGAGCGACTATCCGAAGATCGTCGCGCTCGCGTGGTCGCCGGACGCGAAGCGGCTCGCGTTCGTCGCGTCCGCGCCGCACGAGCCGCGGACCGCGCGCGCCTATCACGACGAGAAGACCGGCGCGCGGCACATCCGCATGCTGCCGTTCAAGAGCGACGCCGACGGCCTGCTCGACGGGACGCGCAAGCACCTGTTCGTGATCGACGCCGCGGGCGGCGGCGCGGCGCGGCAGGTCACCAGCGGCGACTTCGACGTCAGCCCGCCGTCCTGGTCGCCGGACGGAACGAAGATCGCGTTCTCCGCGCGCGTCGACCTGCCGCCCGGCGTCACCGAAACGTCCACCGCGCTGAGCGACGTCTTCGTCGCCGACGTCGCGAGCGGCGCGCTCACGAAGCTCACTGCGAGCGATGGGCCGATGATGCTCCCGGCGTTCTCGCGCGACGGAACGACGATCGCGTTCACCGGGCACCGGCACGGCGACGACGGCGGCGGGCGGTTCGACTACGAGCTGTTCGTCGTGCCGGCCGAAGGCGGCGAGATGCGCTCGCTCTCGGCCGGCCTCGGCCGCACGATCGGCGACGTGATCGGGGGCGATCTGCGCAGCGGCGCGCCGTTCCCGCCGGTGTGGAGCGCCGACGACCGCGAGATCCTCGCGCTCGTCTGCGACGAAGGGAGCACGCAGATCCGCGCGTTCGCGCGCGACGGCGGGGGGACGCGGATCGTCGCCGGCGGCGAGCGCCAGATCTTCGCGTTCTCGACGGCGAACGACGGCGCGCTCGCCTTCGCGTACAGCACGCCCACGGTCCCGAACGAGATCGCGTTGCTCGAGCCGTACGGCGGTGAGCGGAAGCTCACCGACGCGAACCCGTGGCTCGCCGAGAAGACGGTCATCGCTCCGAAACGCTACCGCCCGCGCGCCGACGACGGGACGGTGCTCGACGGGTGGCTCATCACGCCCGCTCAGTCGAACGAAGCAAAGCCGCCCCTC
>DATHLL010000386.1:0-5497 GCA_035488195.1 Candidatus Elarobacter sp.
GCGCGTGTGCCTCCAACGCGTCCATCAGCGCGCCCGCGACGCCGGCGCCGCGATGCGCGGGCCGCACGTACAGCCGTTTCACCTCGCCGGCGCGCGGGCCCAGCGCGGGGAGCGGCCGCAGGACGACGCATCCGGCAGGGGCGCCGCCGTCGCCGGCCAGCCAGACGCCGCCCGGGCCTTCGATGTCCCGGCGCGTCGCGGCCCGGTCGTCACGCACCACGACGCCGAACGTGGTGTGGTACTCGTCGACCAGCTCCCACGCGGCCGCCTCGTCCGCCGGCGTCGCGCGCCGCACCGGCACGCTCACGACTCCGGCGAGAACGCGTGCGCCTGCGCCGATGCTTCTCGCCGCAGCAGCTCCCACACCAGGCGGACGTCGTCGCGCGTCGTGCGCTCGTTGCCGATCGCGACGCGCAGCACGACGCGCCCGTGCAGGCGCGTCGAGGACAGGAACGCTTCGCCGGTCGCGTTCACCGCGTCCATGATCGCGACGTTGAGCGCGTCGCTTCCGGCGTAGCGGAAGCACACGACCGAGAGCGGGTGGGGCGCCGCGATCTCCCAGCCGGGCTCGGCTTCGATCCAGCTCGCGAGCTCCTGCGCGAGCGCGATGTGACCGCGCAGGCGCTGCTGCATCCCGCGCACGCCGAACGTTCGCAGCGCGAACCACAGCTTCAGCGCGCGGAAACGGCGACCGAGCTGCAGACCGTAGTCCATGTAGTTGTGGACGTCCGTCTCGGGCGTCACGAGGTAGTCGGCGACCAGGCTGAACGTCCGGCGCAGCAGCTCCGGATCGCGCACGTACAGCACCGAGAGATCGACCGGGACGAAGAGCCACTTGTGCGGGTTCACCACGATCGAGTCGGCATCGTGCGCCGGATCGAGGAGCCACCGAAACTCCGGCAGGATCGCCGCCGGCCCGCCGTACGCCGCGTCGACGTGCAGCCAGACGCCGCGCTCGCGCGTCACCGCACGGATCGCGGCGACCGGGTCGGTCGACGTCGTCGAGGTCGTGCCGACCGTCGCGACCGCGCACATCGGGCGGCGTCCCGCGGCGAGGTCGTCGTCGATCGCGCGCGCGAGCGCGTCCGCGCGCATCGCGAACGCGTCGTCGACCGGAACCTTCACCACGTTGTCGCGGCCGACGCCGAGCGCGATCGCCCCCTTTTCGATGTGCGAGTGCGTGTGCTCGGTGACGTAGACGCGCAGCGCCGGAAGGTCGTCGCGCCCCGCCATCCCGCGCGCGCGCACGTCGAGCCCGAGCGACTCGCGAGCCGCGGCGAGCGCGGTGAACCCGCCGATCGAGGCGGTGTCGTAGACGATCCCGTGAAACGCGTCGGGCAGCCCCAGCATCCGGCGCAGCCACCCGAGCGTGACGTCCTCCAGCTCGGTCGCCGCGGGCGAGGTGCGCCACAGCATCGCGTTCACGTCGAGCGCCGCGGCGAGCGCTTCGGCGAGCACCGTGACCCGCGCCGCGCTGATCGCGAAGTACGCGAAGAACCGCGGGTGGTTCCAGTGCGTGATCCCCGGGACGATCAGGCGCTCGAAGTCCTCGAAGATCCGCTCGAACGGTTCGCCTTCGTCCGGCGCCTCGGCCGGCAGCGCGGCGATCAGCTCGCCCGGCCGGGCGCGTGAGAGCACCGGATAGCGGCGCGTCTCGGCGTAGTAGTCGGCGATCCACGCGGCGACGCGCTCGAACGCGGCGCGAAACTCGCCTGCCGGCTCGTCGCTCATGTCGTCCCGAGCTCCGCCTTGATGCGGTCGTACTCTTCGTGGAGCAGCACGCGGACGCGCTCGGCCGCCGCCTCCCGGTCGGTCCGTCTCGCGTCGTCGCAGCAGTCCCACGCCAAGTCCAGCAGCTTGCCGAATGCGACACGAGCCACGCTCATCATCGTTTCGCGAAACGCCCGATCGATGTCGAGCCGGATTCGTTCACCGACCTCGTACGGAAGGCCGCCGCTAAACGGCAGATACGCCGCGACGCGCCGGGCGGCGTCGAGCACCGGCTCGACACGATGCGATTGTCGTTGCGCGTCGTCGCAGGCGATCCGGAGGAGCGTCATCGCCATGTGCAGGCCGGCTTCATCCAACGAGCGCTGCCCGACGGCGAATGCGACGCCGAGACGCCGGCGCCGAACGTCGACGAGCTCCCCGAGCTCGCCATCCAGCCGCTCGGCGATCTTCGCGTAGCGTTCCGAGCCCGGGCCGCCCGCGCCGGCGAGTGCGCGTGCGCGGTCTCGCCCGGCTTCCAACAGGTACTCGTCGTCGAGCAAGCCGCGCACGTGCAGGGTCCGCTGGCGCTGCCGCGCGTCTCGCCGCGTCTCCACCTGGGTCAGCACGTCGAACGGGTCTGCCGGTCGCAGCCGCGCACCGTGCGCCGCGACGAACGCCTCGAGGTCGAACGAGCTCAAATCGATCGTCGTGCGCCACACGTCGCGCAACGTATCGAGCAGGTTCCCGCGCACCGTATCCCGATCCGCGTCCTCCGAGACGACGCGACCGTCGATCGCCGCGATGATTCGCTGGCGCTCGTCGAAATGGTCCTCGACGGCCGATTCGTCCACGGCGCCGAGCCAATAGATGTACTTACCGCCGTGCCTCGGATCGCCCCACCGCGAGACGGGAACGCGGGCGTTCACGGTTTCGATGAAACCGCACGCGGCGATCATCTCGTCCGGACGCTCCACGATAAGCCGCTCCTCCGTCTCGGCGCACGCCGCGTCTACGAGTTTCGGCATGGTCCAGGCCATCATGCCGCCGATCTCCAGCACGCCGAGACCTTCGTCGCGGGCTACCGCGAAGAGCTCTTCCAGGATCACGTCTCACCCGGACGGAGCCGATCGTCCGGCGTCCAAGGCTCGACCGCGACGATGCGAATCCCGTCGGCTTCCGGATGGAGCGGGTTCACCATGACGTTCGTCTCTCGCGGCACGACAACGGAGGGAACGATCAGTGCCGGTGTGGTCTTTCCCTCGAGCCACGCATCGCCGAGACGCATCGTCGAGAGCGGGGGCGGCGTGCCGCGCCAGTCCGCCGGAAGCGGCCGGCGTAGCACTTCAAGACCCGAGTCGGGCACTTCGGCGACGATGAGCACGACGTCGTGAAAATATCGATTGGAGTTTGCGTGCACCAAGTACTCGAGCGTCGCGAGCGATTCGCTCGACGCGGCGAACGACGCACGGCGCCCGGGCGAGCTCCAGCGGCTGCCGCCATAGTATGCGCCCATGCCGTCGAACGGCGCATGCGGCGGCTCGACGTACTCGCGCCGCGCGAGACGGTACACGGTCACCCTATGCGACGCCGCCGTACGCGATCGTGTAGAGCGACTGCACGACCGCCGCCGTGCCGGCGTCCGATTCGAGCATCTCGAGCGGCGTGAGCCCGCCGAGGTATTGATTCGGTGCGCGAAGCCACGCGAGGGCGAGATCGCGGCGGCCGATGAGGCGATCGGCAAGGACGGTCACGGCGGCTAGACGCACCGCGCGATCAGAGGTGGCGAGATTCAGTCTCGTCCGGCGGCGGCGGTCCGCGAGATACCGCTGCACCGTGCGGGCCGAGTTCGCGGTGACGCGGGCGATCTCGTCCACGCTGTACCCGATCTCGCGCAAGCCGTCGAGGACCTCCGCGGGGAGGCCCCGGCTGATCTCGGCATGCAGGCTTCGCGCGTCTTGGGCTGCTGCAAGCTCTTCCGAGTGAAGCAGGCGGCCGACGTCACGGGCATCCACCTGGGTGACGATTGTCGCCGGAAGTGCTGACATATGACGTAATCCTACCCGAACGCGTTGGGGCGGTCAAGCCGGCGCCGCGACGTGTCCCGGGCGGGGCAGCGATGCTCTCTCCCGAATCGGTGCGCGACGATGAGCGGACGAGAGACGCGATGAGATACCGCACGCTGCCCAACACCGACGTGACCGTGAGCGAGGTCGGGTTCGGCCTTTGGACGACCGCGACCGGATGGTGGGGCGAGAAGTCGGACGACGACGCCGTCGCGATGCTGCAGGAAGCGCTCGAGCTCGGGATCACGACGTTCGACGCCGCCGACACGTACGGCAACGGGCGCAGCGAGGAGCAGCTCGCCAAGGCGTTCGCCGGGAAGCGCGAGCAGGTCGTCTACGCGACGAAGTTCGGCTACGACTGGTATCACCACGCCGGCGAGCGCAAAGGCCAGAACGAGATCGAGCAAGATTTCTCGCCGAAGTTCGTGCGCTTCGCGCTCGAACAGTCGCTCAAACGATTGAACACCGACTACGTCGACGTGTGGCAGATGCACAACGCGCGGATGGAGCAGGTCAAGGACGGCACGCTGATCGAGCTGCTGAACCGCTTCAAGAGCGAGGGCAAGATCCGCACCTGGGGGATCGCGCTCGGGCCCGCGATCGGCTGGCTGTGGGAAGGGATCGAGGCCGCGCGCGTCAACGCACCGGTCGTCCAGATGATCTGGAACATGCTCGAGCAGTTCCCGGGCGACGAGATGGTCGAGGCGGCGAACACGTTCGGCACCGACACGACCTACTTCATCCGCGTCCCGCACAGCTCCGGGATGCTCGAAGGGAAGTATACGAAGGACACCGTCTTCCCGCCGACCGATCACCGCAGCCACCGCCCGCGCTCGTGGCTCATCAACGGGATTCAGAAAGTCGAGACGCTGCGCTTCCTGGAGCAGCCCGGCCGCACGCTCGGGCAAGCCGCGATCCAGTGGCTGCTCGCCGAGCCGCGCGTGATGACGGTGCTGCCGAACATCTACGACGCCGAGCAGCTGCGCGAGTTCGCCGCCGCGCCCGACACGCCGCGTCTCACCGCCGACGAGCTCGCGCGCATCGCGGAGCTGCGCAAGACGAACTTCGGCGTCGGCCCGGAGACGATGCGCTTCAAGGGCACGATGGATCCGCCGGCCGAGACGCTCGCCGCGTCGCCCGCATGAACCCGCGCGAGATGCTCGCCGGCCGCGAGACGATCCACACCGTCGCGGCGCCCGGCGCGATCGGCCCGTATTCGCAAGCGGTCGCGGCGGGCGGCTACGTCTTCACCTCCGGCCAGATCGGCCTCGATCCGGCGAGCGGACAGCTCGTCGAGGGCGGGATCGACGCGCAGACGCGCCAGGTGATGGCGAACCTCGCCGCGGTCCTCGCCGCGGCCGGGCTCACCTTCGCCGACGTGGTGAAGACGACGATCTTCCTGACCGACATGAACGACTTCGCCGCGGTGAACGGGGTCTACGGCGAGTCCTTCGAGGACGGCCCGAAGCCGGCGCGCTCGACGGTCGCCGTCGCGGCGCTCCCGCGCGGCGCGCGCGTCGAGATCGAAGCGGTCGCTCAGCGCCGCTGACCCGACGAATCTGCTGCTTCCGTATCGTCGTACGCCAGGGTTCTCACGCGCTCACATCGGGCGCCGCTGCGTTGCGCGCACGACGCGGAACGTTCCGGCCGGGCCTTCGATCGTGAGGTCATCGCCGAAGCGGAGACGCACCACGGTTTGGTTGCGCAGGTCGTAGTTGATGAAC
>DATHLL010000387.1:0-2567 GCA_035488195.1 Candidatus Elarobacter sp.
TCGTCGCGCTCGCCGAGCAGCTCGAAGCCCCGATCCCGAACAAGCTGGTGCGCCGCGACGTCGTGCGCGTCGTGACGCCCGGGACGCTCCTCGAAGAGCACATCCTCGATCGCGGCGCGCACAACTATCTCGCCGCGATCACGGCCTACGAAGAGGTGATCGCGGTCGCGCACGCCGACGTCTCGACCGGTCACGTCGCCGCGACCGCGTTCGAGGGGCACTCCGCGCTCGAGGACGTCCTCGCCGAGATCGCACGGATCGATCCGGCCGAGCTGGTCGCCGACGTCCCGGCCGACGTGCGCGCCGCGCTCGACGCCGCGCTCGGCGAGGGGACGACCCGGATCACGGCGCCGCTCCTCGCCGCCGTCGAGGAACGCCCCCGCGAGACCCTCGACGGCTTCTCCGCCGATGCGTCGGCCGCGATGCACCGCGCGCTCGACGCGCTCGGCGCGTTCGTGCGCCGCGTCAGCCTGCAGCAGAACGGCGCGGCCTCGCTGCGCGAGCCGGAGTTCTACCGCCAGGCGACGTTCCTCGCGCTCGACGCGAACACGCGCAAGAACCTCGAGCTCACCAAGGCGCTCGGCGCGAACCCGAAGGCGACGCTGTTCGCGACGATCGACCGCACGCGCACCGCGATGGGCGCGCGGCTGCTCGGGCGCTGGGTCCTCGCGCCGCTGGTCGACGCGCAGGCGATCGGCGCGCGCGCCGACTGCGTCGAGGCGCTGGTCCGCGACGCGGCGCGCCGGCTCGCGCTGCAGGACGTGCTGCACGGCTGCTTCGATCTGGAGCGGATCGCGCAGAAGGTGCGCTTCCGGCGCGTGCTGCCGCGCGATCTCGGATCGCTGCGCCGGACGCTGGCGCTGCTCGACCCGATCCTCGACGCGCTGCGCGAGGAGTCGCTGCCGCACGGGCTGCGCGCGGTCGCCGAGCGCGTCGGCGACTTCGAGGGCGTGCGCGCCGACCTGGCGGCGACGCTGGTCGACGAGCCGCCGGCGACGCTCGCCGATGGCGGCGTCATCCGCGCCGAGGCGAGCGCCGAGCTCGCCGAGTGCGTCGCGCTGCGCACCGACGCGCGCTCGCGGATCGCCGCGCTCGAGGAGCGCGAGCGCGAGCGCTCCGGGATCAAGTCGCTCAAGGTGAAGTACGCCTCGGCGTTCGGCTACGCGATCGAGGTGCCGAAGGCGCAGATCGGCAACGTGCCGTCCGACTACACGCGCAAGCAGACGCTGGCGAGCGGCGAGCGCTACGTGACGCCGGAGCTGCGCGAGCTCGACGTCGCGATCGCCTCGGCGGAGTCGCGCCAGCAGCGGCTCGAGCTCGCGCTCTACGAGCGGCTCGTCGACCGGATCGCGGAGCGCGTCGACGACCTGCTCTCGACGGCCGGCGCGCTCGCCGAGCTCGACGCGTACTGCTCGCTGGCGCACGTCGCGGGCGAGCGCGGCTACGTGCGCCCCTCGTTCGTCGAGGAGAGCGTCGTCGAGTTCAGCGACGGGCGCCATCCGGTGATGGAGTGGCTGCTGGGGTCGTCGTTCGTCCCGAACGATCTGCAGGCCGGCGTCGACCGCTCGCGCTTCATCCTGCTGACCGGCCCGAACATGGGCGGGAAGTCGACGTACCTGCGGCAGACCGCGCTGCTCGTCGTCCTCGCGCAGATCGGCTCGTTCGTTCCCGCGCGCGCGGCGCGGCTGGGGATCGTCGACCGCATCTTCACGCGGATCGGCGCCGGCGACGACCTCGCCTCGGGGCAGTCGACGTTCTACATCGAGATGGCCGAGGCGGCGAACATCCTGCGCCGCGCGACCGACCGCAGCCTCTTGCTCATCGACGAGATCGGGCGCGGCACGGGAACCGTTGACGGCCTCGCGATCGCGCAGGCGATCTGCGAGTACCTGCTCGAGCGCGAGTCGCGCGCGCCGATGACGCTCTTCGCGACGCACTTCCACGAACTCGTCGCGCTGGCCGACCGCTGGCCGCTCGTCGCGAACTTCCACATCACCGCGGTCGAGAGCACGAAAGGCGGCGCGCCGGTCTTTTCGCACCGCGTGCTGCCCGGCTCGTCGTCGCGCTCGTTCGGAATCGAAGTCGCGCGGATGGCGGGCCTCCCGCCGGCGGTCGTCGCGCGGGCGCGCGAGATCGCCGAGGTCCTCGAAGGCCGCCCGACGCTCGAAGTCGCTGTGCCGCTGCGGGGGAAGCTCGCGAAGACGGCAATCATCGAGCAGCCGCTGCTCTTCGAGATGGGCTGAGCCGCTAGCCGCGCCATTTCCCGAAGAGGATGGCGTCGAGCGCGAACGCGCCAGTCGCCGCGCGCGCCTTCGCTGCATCCTCGACCGACGTGATCGCCGCGTCACTAGGGAAGCGGTAGGCGCCGAAGATGACGTTCTGTTCGACTCCGTTGACGACTTTGCCGTAGTATTGCTCGAAGTTGGGACACGCGCTTGCGTTCACGCGCGACACGGTCGCGTAGAAGCCGGGTGTCTTTCCGTAGCACGCATAGTAGTCGATCGCCATCTCGATCGACTGGTCGCGCGGGCCGCGGTACCCGTACGGGTCGTAGCCCGCGTTGCGCA